>JBLIDB010000076.1:0-20394 GCA_047634015.1 Saprospiraceae bacterium | reverse complement strand
GTTGTAACAGCTAAACAAATTAGAAATACCGAGACAGCGGTACTTACTATCCAACGCAAAGCGATAGGCCTGCTTGACGGAGTTTCAACTCAAGCCATTAAACGAGCAGGAGATGGGGATGTAGGTGCGGCAATAAAGCGTGTTACAGGTGTCTCTGTTGAAGATGGAAAGCATGTGATTGTTAGAGGTCTTGGAGATAGATATTCTAAAACCCAATTAAATAGCCTCGATGTTCCTGGTTTAGATCCGGATCGAAACTCTGTTCAACTGGATATTTTTCCTACTAACCTGGTAGACAATATCATTGTTTATAAATCATTTACTCCTGATCTTCCTGGAGACTTTACAGGAGGAATGGTGGATATTATAACTAAAGATTTTCCAGAACGTAAAACGTTAAATCTCTCTGCAGGAATGTCATATAATCCAGATATGCATTTGAATAATCGCTATATCACATCTGCAGGAAGTGCAACTGATAAGTGGGGATTTGACAATGGTACGCGTGATTTGCCACAGGCTATTAGATCATATAACGCGGCCGGTCAAGAACTTCCAAATATCATTCAAGGAGGAGCGGAATTAGAATCGCTCACCAGCTTGTTTAAAAACAATATGTCTACACTACGCCAGAGAAATTTTGTAGATCAGAATTACAGTGCATCATTTGGGAATCAGGTGAATTTGAAAGGACTGGATGTCGGATATACATTATCGGCGAATTATAAGAACGAAACGGAGTATTATGATGATGTGAGATTCAATACTTTTTTCAAAGATCAATTGGATAAGTCTAACAATGAATTATTTCAAGACATCGAAAATAGGGGTGATCTTGGCAGTAATAATGTGCATTGGTCAGCATTGGCTGGTGGTTTCCGCTGATATCACTTTTTATCATTCTTCGGCGTATCCTTCGCATATAGTTTTACCTATTCTGCCAAAGAGATAAAAGACTAATAAAAAGTCTAAAAAGTCACATTATATATACTTCAAGTTATTGTTTTCTTAATTTTACTTCTTGTTTGTTATGAAGTGATAGGTATAAATTTGTATGATTAAAACCAAAAGTATGAGTAAAAGAAATTTAATCCTGCTGATATTATTATTCAGTGGTATGAGCGTCTCATGGGGACAAGGTACTGTTACGGGAGTTGTCGTAGACAATTCTGACGAAGCACTTATAGGCGTGACGATCGTTGTTAAAAGCACGTTAAAGGGAGAGATTACGGATATCGATGGCCGTTTTAGTATCTCAGCAGCAGTCGGCGATGTTTTGGAATTCGGTTATGTGGGAATGAAGACCCAACAAATCACGCTTGCGGATTTATCGGAAATTAGGATTATTATGGAATCCGACGCAACAGAACTTAGCGAGTTTATAGTTGTAGGATATGGCTCTCAAAAGAGGTCCGATGTTACGGGCTCAATTGCTTCACTAAAGGAGGAGAACTTTAACCAAGGAGTGGTTACGAATCCCGGTCAATTGCTGCAAGGAAAAGTTGCAGGCGTGAATATCACGGCCTCAAGTGGAGAGCCAGGAGCAACGCAAGATATTATAATCCGAGGAGTAGGTAGTCTGCGTTCAGGCACTACGCCTCTTTTTGTGGTAGATGGATTTGCGCTTGATAATACTGGCAATGGAGTTCCAACGAATCCGTTAAACTTTATTAATCCGAAGGATATCGCAAGTATAGATGTGCTTAAGGATGCTTCTGCAGCGGCGATATACGGGGCGAGAGCGGCGAATGGGGTTATTGTTATTACAACAAAGAAAGGACAAGGAGGAAAGACTCAAATTAACTTTTCTGCCTCTACGGCGATTACGTCACTAAGTAAAAAGATAGATGTTTTCTCAGCAAGTGAGTTTAGATCTCAAATCAATGCAATCAATGGAATATTAAATGATGGGGGTGCTGATACAGATTGGCAAGATGAGTTATCAAGAACGGCATCTTCTCAAAGAGTTGATTTTTCTATGAGTGGCGGTACAGGAAAATCGTCGTATTTCGCCTCTTTTTCTGGTGAGAATCAGGAAGGAATATTAAGGAATAATAATCTGAAGAGATATTCGGGTAGATTGAATCTCACACAACGAGCCTTAGATGATAAGTTAAAAGTAGAGTTTAATTTCTCTGCAAGTAGAACTGAGAACGAAAGGGCTAATACAGAGTCTGTAGTAACAGATATGCTTCAATTAAATCCTACGTTTCCAAGCTCAGTTAATGGTGTGCCTACGGATTTGGTAGGAGATAATATCAACCCACTCCTTCGAGAAAGTATCTACGGTGATTTCTCTTTTAACAATAGAATCTTGGCTAACATAGCACCCTCTATAGAGATTATAAAGGGATTGACATATAAGTTGAATTTAGGTGTTGATTATTCTACTACAGATAGAGATGTTCAGACGATTCCTTTTCCAAGAATTGCGGATTTTGAGATGGGTAGTTTGAACTCCACTTATACTTCTAATAGTAATACACAGACGGAAAATACGCTAACGTATAAGATTGACAATGACAATTACAGTTTTTCAGTCTTAGCAGGACATTCATTTCAGAAAACCAGAGTAAACAGAAAGGGTTTCTTAACGGAGGGATTTCCAGTTAATGGTGTGGAGCCACGATATCAAATAGGAGCTGCCAGTGAGCCAACAGAACAGTCTGCATTTGCAACGATCAATGAATTACAATCTTTCTTTGGAAGGGTCAACTATAGTCATGACAATAAGTACATGATTACGGCAACGATGCGTGCTGATGGTTCATCTAAGTTCGGAGCCAACAACAAATACGGATATTTCCCTTCTGTAGCCTTGGGATGGAATATTATGAATGAAGACTTTATGGCTGAATCAAAGAGTATAGATAATCTTAAAATGCGCCTTAGTTGGGGAAAGACAGGAAATCAAGAGATTCCATCTAAGATCACTCAAGCGAGTTTCACAGAGAGCAATAGTAATAATGATACCTATCCTTTAGATCCAAGTGCTTCGGATCTAAGCGGTTATCCATATGGATCAATTTATACAAGACTTGCGAATCCTGATATTCAGTGGGAGGTATCTACTCAGGCGAATCTTGGAATTGATTTCGCTTTCTTTAATTATAGATTGACAGGTACTTTTGATGTTTTTCAAAAAGTATCAGAGAACATACTCTTAGAGGTAGCACCAGTAGATCCGATTCAACCTACGGATAGATTTTGGACTAATATTCCGAATATGGAAATTAAGAACACGGGAGTTGAGTTGGGCTTGAACTACAATAGTGACCCTAACAAAGAATTTACATATAGTATCGGAGGCAACCTTTCGATTACGGATAATAAAGTAGAGAATTCTCCTTATAGTATCCTGACAACAGGATCGGTAAGAGGTGCAGGTCAGACAGGTGCTACAATCAACGGTGTATTAAATGGAGAACCAGTAGGTACTTTCTTTGTACAAGATTTTGTTGGGATCGGAGATGATGGTCTTAACCAATTCCGAGATGTGAATGGTGATGGCGAGATCCTTGATAATGATCGATTTTCAGCAGGTAGTGCATTACCAACGATGCTATATGCTATGAATTTCACTTTCGATTATAAGCGTTTCGATTTAGGACTTAATTTCAATGGTGTCACTGGCAATAAGATATTCAATCACGTAGCACTTTCTATTTTCAATAAAGGCAATCTTTCTAATTCTCTTAATACTACAGTTAGGGCAGTAGAGTTTCCAAATGAAGATAATTCCAACTCCAACAGAGTCTCTACACGTTACTTGGAAGATGGAAGTTTTTTAAGATTGAATAATGCTTCTTTGGGTTATAATCTGGATTTAAAGAAACTAGGACTTAGTGAATCAGTTCAGAATATTAGACTATCTATAACTGGGCAGAACTTGCTCTTGTTTACGAATTATTCTGGATATGATCCTGAGATAAACACGGGTAGTTCTGTAGGAGATATACAAACTTTTGGAATCGATTATTTCAGTTATCCGCGAGGAAGGACATTCTTATTTGGACTTGATGTCACATTCTAAATTGGATTAAATAATAATAAAATATTAAAATGAAAAATATATTTAAATATACGATGCTGGTTGGTTTGTTCACTTTTGCATCGGGATGTACGGATTTGGAAGAAGTTGTTTTGGATGAATCCTTTACAGGAAGTGGCTTATCGGAAACGGTAAGTGGGGCATTGGCTCCAGCCTATGGCCAGTTATCATGGACATGGCGTCATACTAATTATTTTGGCATGCAGGAGATCGCTTCAGATGAAGCCATTCTACCACATAGGGGAGGAACGGATTGGTTTGATGGTGGGAAGTTTTTGGCTACTCATACGCATACGATTACACCTACGAATGATTTGATTGGTGGCTCATGGCGGGAGCTTACAAAGAATATCTCACGGACGCTTACGGCTATCGAGACGCTTCAACCATTAGCGGATGAAGGGAATACAGAAGCTGCTGGCGCGCTCTATGAAATGATTGCATTGCGGGGCTATCTGAATATGTTAATGTTAGATAGTTGGGGTATTATTTTCAAAAAGGAAAAGTCTGTAGATTTTTCTGAAATTCTTAGGGGAGCAGAAGCGTTGGCTTACATAGAGAGTGAATTTTTATCTGTGGTGGATTTGATCAATACGAACCTTGGATCTGGGAGAATGACTCAAACTGCAGTATGGGGATTCTTGGCACGGCTTCATTTAAATGCACCTGTCTATAGAGATCCATATGGTACTCCAGATTTTGCAGCAGCAGATATGGACAAGGTAATCGAGTATACAGACAATGTGATTAACTCAGGTTTATACTCATTGTCACCAGAATACTTCGACTTGTTTAGTGATAACAATAACAGTAATAATGAGCTTGTTTTTGCCTTGGATCAGCGAGGTGTTTTGAAAAGAGAGCATAGCAGATGGACCTATTGGTCATTGGCAGGTTCTAATTGGGGAAGACTTGAATATACGAGTTCAGATGGAACGGATGGTCCAGCGATGACACCTGATTTTTATCAGACGTGGTTAGATGCCTATGGTGATGTCGATCCTGCAGATGCAGATCCTCGATTTTTCCAACAGAATCAAATGATTCCACCTGAGCTCCAAGACCTGACAGGAATGTCACCGCTAAATGATGAAGATCATTTTTATTGTATGACACCAGAGAACTATGAGTTCAATAGAGGAATCATACGTGGTATTATATGGGGCCCTCGAAAAGACCCTAATGGTGCTTTTTTTAGATGTGGTAGCGACAATGAATATAGAATCTATCCAGTAAAGCAAATTAAAGGCAATGGTCCTGATAAGCTTGTTGGATATGTAAACCACGAATTACAAGTAGATTTTAGCAATGAAGGTAGATTACACTCCAAAGGATATCGGTTTTCGAAGTATCAGTTCAGTAGAACATCCCCTAATGCGAATAACTTCAGTAGCATAGATATAGTACTAATGCGTTATGCAGAAATCTATATGATGCGTGCAGAGGCGAAACTTAGAAAAGGAGACAGTGCAGGAGCATTATCTGATGTAAATACTGTTAGAACTTCCAGGACAGCAAGAGCGCCTTTTCCTACTGGAATATCATCTATAGATTTAGACATCATGTTTAGAGAACTTGGATTTGAGTTTTATTGGGAAGGATTAAGAAGAACGAATCAAATCCGTTTTGGCAAGTATGAAGATACTTGGACAGAGAAGACGGATAGTAAAGCTACAAATAGAATATTTCCTATTCCGCAAGCGGCTATAGATGGCGCTTCCAACACTCCTGGGTTTTTGGAACAAAATCAAGGGTATTAGGAAATTATAGAAATAGATAGTTTTGCGTTACATATTATAGAAGAGGGGGAGGTAATAAAAATACCTCCCTTTTTTTTTATTAAATTTAAACTTGATCTTTGCAATTCAATATGAAATTGATTCTGGAGTGGACTCATTCTCTAACATATAATTGGTTTAAAAACAAACACATGTTCAAATTTTTCATTTGCCTATTGTTACTTAGTCTATCAACATCTATACTCGGACAATCCAAAACAGAAAATGTTTTTCTAATTACGCTTGATGGTTTGAGGTGGGAAGAACTATTTGGAGGAGCGGTGGACAGTATGATGCTGAGTGAAGATTTAACCAAGGAGACAGAGGAAGTACTGCTTAATTTTGGTTCTTCGAATCCAATAGAAGGGCGGGAAAAGTTAATGCCGTTTTTTTGGTCTACCATAGCGAAAGAAGGACAACTGTATGGAAATAGATGGGTAGGAAATAAAGTGAACTGTACGAACCGTTTTTGGTTTTCTTATCCTGGTTATAATGAGATACTAACGGGGTATAGTGATCCCACAATTGATAGCAACGACAAAATATATAATCCTAATATCACCGTTCTTGAGTGGTTAAACAAAATGACTGAATATCAGGGGAGGGTAGCGGCTTTTGGTTCCTGGGATGTGTTTCCTTATATCATCAATGATAGGCGAAGTGGGATTCCGGTCAATGCTGGATTTAGAAAGGCTCAAGACGAATATCTCACTTACAAGGAACAAGTGCTTAACGAACTCCAAGATGAAATCCCAAGAGGATGGAGTACTGTAAGATGGGATGCCTTTACTCATCATTATATGATGGAGTATGTCAAAAAGCATCGTCCGAAGGTTGTTTATATTTCCTATGGTGAGACAGATGATTTTGCCCATGATGGGAGGTATGATCATTATCTCAACTCAGCTCATCAAACAGATCAATGGATTGCAGATATCTGGAGTTTTATTGAATCTGATCCGTACTATTCTGGCAAGACTTCTTTATTAATTACGACCGATCATGGTAGAGGGAATAATCCCATGAGCGAGTGGAAGAGTCACGGAACGATTTATAAGGGATCCAACGCAATTTGGATTGCTGCATTAGGGCCTGATATTGCCGCACGGGGCATGGTGGAAACTAATGAACAGTTGCTCCAAAGTCAAGTGGCGGCTACGCTTGCTGCAATACTTGGGCTTGATTATAAGCCAAGCACATTTGAAGCTGGAACTTCGATAAAGTCTATAGTAGATTAATGAAGTTGTAAATTAGATCTATGATTAAGTCCATGAAGTTATAAAAGAATGGAGGTCTAAATCGAGAGTGTTGGCTTTTGAATATTGACGAAACTCATTTAGAATCCAACCTACCGGACAGGCTGATTAAATGGAGATAATTCTTTTCTAGGAGATCGTCATTGTATCCTTGAATCACTTCCTTTAGAAACTTAGACAATAATTGTACTTTAAATCCTAGAATAATAAGCAAACGAGAAAATAATCCACCGCTATGAAAAAAACAACAAGAAGGCAATTCAATACGATAATAGGGAAAGGCGTCGCTGGCGCTGCACTAATGACTTACGCACCTTTTGCCGCTCGAGCAGAAAAGAATCAGGATACTAAAAGTTTGGGTATCGCATTGGTAGGCTTAGGGTCTTATAGCAGAGGACAGCTAGCTCCATCATTAGAAGAGACACGGCATTGTCATCTTGCGGGTATTGTTACTGGTACTCCTGCAAAAGCTAAAGAGTGGAAGGAAAAGTACAGTTTAGCTGATAAGGATATTTACGACTACGACAACTTCGATACTATCGTCAACAATAAAGATATTGATATCGTATATGTGGTTTTGCCCAATTCGATGCATACAGCGTTCTGCATCAGGGCAGCTAAGGCGGGTAAGCATGTGATCTGTGAGAAGCCCATGGCGATCTCAGTAAAAGAGTGTGATGATATCATAGCTGCCTGCGATAGGGAGGGAGTCAAACTCAGCGTTGGCTACAGATTGCAAAGTGAACCCTATACTCAGGAATTGAAGCGTATGGTGCGCGAGAAGACCTTTGGGGAAGTGACCATGGTATCTGCTGATGCTGCTTATCGCAGTATGAGTAATCCAGGACAATGGAGACTCGATAGGTCACTCTCCGGTGGTGGGGCATTGATGAATATGGGTGTCTATGCGATACAAAGTGCTATTTACGGAAGTGGACAAAATCCGGTCTCTGTAAGTGCCCAAGAGTTTAGCACACGGCCGGAATATTTCAAAGATACAGACGAGACTATTACTGCACAATTTCAATTTCCCAATGGTGCTGTGGGCAACATTTTTACTTCTCATAATGTCAGTGCAAATAGACATCATACAAGTTGTGAGAAAGGTTGGTTTGAACTAACGCCTGCTAATAATTATGGCCTATTGAGAGGTAAGCGATCAGATGGTACCGTTATCGAATTTCCTCATCGTAGGCAACAAGGACTCCAGATGGATGACTTTGCCAAGCATATTATGATGGATACACCCAATGTCGCTCCTGGCGAAATGGGAAAGCGTGATATGATTATCGTAGAAGCTATATATCAGTCTATTAGAGAAGGGGGGAAGACGATTCCGCTGGATCTCAAGCGTATGGGCATCGTAGAGTAGAATATTTCCTTTTCATTCAAATGAGATTATACCTTTATTTACTTTCGAGTAATATGTAAAAAGCTGAATACTCATATTGCCAATAGTAAATTTTTCAGTTGCGCCCCGGAAAGCTACATTTTTTCTTGATCGACAAAAACATAGTACTGCTTTTTGTAATATTAACATAAGTTAGCATTTAAGGAGGTTATTATGCCTATGTCGAGTTTCGTCGAACTTAACCTTAACCCACCTACTTTAAGTAGGTGGTATTTGAGTCTACCCCTCATTTTTTCTAATCTTGTCGTACTTAGGCTGTAATAAGGAAATTTAGAAACAGTATGTTATAGATAAAAGAGAAGAAAGTAATGTGACCTCTACTCTCCTTTAGGAGTTAGAAGCTAATACGATTAGCACTTCGTTCCAGAGATGGAAGTCTTAAGAAATAACTATTGTAATCTGTCGGATTGGAATTGAGGAATCTACTTTGCATTTATTTCAAAAATGATCTCTCTAAGAAACTCAGGAGGTAATCTTTTACCATCACAATCGATAGGGCTCTCAGGGTGATATTCATCAAGCCAATTGCGGAAATCAGGGCAATCTCTAAAAAGTTCAAATATCTGTCTATCAAAATCAAATACCAATCCTTTAAGCTCCTCTCGGGGCCCTCCGGTACCAATACTTACCGGTCCGCCTCCTATAGCAAATCCGATACCACCTCCTTTGCTAAAATATCCTTCAGCATATAAGTATCGACCTTGATCTACTACTCGTAAGAAAGAGTCTTTGTAATCAATATTTTGCCTTTTGTCTTTGCCTTCCATCATCTTCTTAAGGCTTTTGACATGGAGATATAAACTGCCGTTGTAGGAGATGGCGAAGACATCTTTCACTCTCTTGTCAGGTCGCGTATAATTGAAGTAACAATTGTCTATGAGCGGGTCAGTAATCCTTTGCTTGGGTTTGAATACATTTCGAGCTTCCACTCTCTTAGTGCTATTAGGCTTCTTAGCAAGAAAACTGCGATAAGTACGATAAATTCCTTCAGGATAGGTGTTCTCTACGATAACATCTTCTATGACCGGAACTTCCACTTGACCAACCAGATTGAGTGTGATTAACAGACTCATTAATAGCATAATATTCTTCATAAGAATAAAGGTATAACAAACATGGAATGAATGCATGCATACTAACCTAAGTCAGCTCTTAATTGATGTTCGTTAATAGAATAATTGCCAATTCTGAGAATTCGTTGAATGGTGAAAATAAATTCTATATTGGGCGTAAATCGCCTACTATATGATTGAAAAAGCTGATGTTTCCAATAGATATAAAGGCTATGTCCTGCTCGTCCTTACTGGTGTTTATACTTTCAACTTCATAGATAGACAGATACTTGTTATTCTTCAAGAGTCTATCAAAGCAGAATTGGGACTTTCAGATACACAGTTAGGGCTCCTTACCGGACTTACCTTTGCTTTATTTTATGTGACATTAGGTATCCCTATAGCACGAATGGCCGACCGCAGTAACCGAAGAAATATACTCGCTTGGTCTTTGGGAATATGGAGTTTGATGACTGCTGTGTCTGGATTAGCTACGAATTTTGTGCAACTTCTTTTGGCTCGAATAGGAGTAGGCATAGGTGAGGCTGGCGGTAGTCCGCCGTCACACTCTATTATCTCAGACTATTTCCCACCAGAGAAGCGGGCAACTGCATTATCTGTTTATTCTACGGGAATCTATATTGGCATTTTGTTTGGTTACTTAGCGGGAGGTTGGATTGACGAGTTTTTCGGATGGAGGACCGCCTTCTTTGTTATAGGATTACCAGGATTAGCATATGCGTTACTCTTATTGTTTACGGTCAAGGAACCTGTCAAAGGTCAATCTGATAGTGGTACTGAAATAGAAGAGACTTCCTTTTTGGAAGTGTTTAGAATTCTATTTTCTAAGAAGACATTCATCTATGTTTCCATGGCATGCGGACTACACACTTTTACGGTCTATGGAATGGGGAATTTCTTTGCGCCATTTTTGGCTCGCGTCCATGGTATGTCTATTGGTAACATTGGTATGTGGATGGGGATAGTCGTGGGTTTCGGAGGAATTATAGGAACTTTTGCTGGAGGATATCTTGCGGATAAGTATGGTTCTAAAAATATTAGGATGTATCTATTAATCCCAGTGATAGCAGGAATTGCGTCCATCCCATTTTCTATCACGCAGATATTTCATGGCAATGCTACTTTTGTTTTGGTGATGCATTTCTTTACCGCATTGCTAACAGCACTTTATTTAGGACCAAGTATAGCCGTAACACACAATCTTGTAAATGCCAAAATGCGTGCACTTGCTTCCGCTGTGTTATTTTTCTTCTTGAATTTAATAGGATTGGGATTAGGGCCTTTAACCATTGGATATTTGAGTGATGTTCTAACTCCGACTTATGGCAATGAATCTTTGAGATATGCTTTTTGCTTTACATTTATTCCTTCTATCTTATCGATGTTTTTATTCTATATGGCCTCAAAGCATTATGAGGATGATATAGATCAGACGGTTAAAGGAGCGTCTGACACAGATGTTTTTTAGAATATATTATAACTTGATATGACTTACGTCAAATCAGAAAAATTTTAGCTTTGTGGAGATGATTAAAAGTAAGTTGAAGACGGCGGTAGAGTTCGCCAAAAGTTTGAGAACTTCTGGAGCCCTTTATGAGACCAGTCGTAAAGTCGAAATAGAGATAACTTCTCATATTTCGGATAAGCCCAATCAAGTATATATTGAATTTGGTTTGGGTCATGGCAATATTACAAGAGAGATTCTAAGTAAGATGCATGAGTCATCAGTACTATATTCATTTGAAGTGAATGAAGATTTTTGTAATCATGTTAAGGAGGAAATAAAAGATAAGCGATTACGCATTATAAATGATAGTGCTGAAAGATTAGGTGATCATGTCGATCAACAAGTGAGTGGTATTGTTTCTTCATTACCACTTACTATTATTCCTAAGGAAATGCGATATGTCATTCTTGATGTGACTTTCAAGATATTGGAAGCAGGAGGATATTACAGCCAGATCTTATATAGCAAACGGATGCTAAAGAGATTTATAAAAATATTTGATGAAGTCAATGTGATTAAGAATATTAATATTCCAATGGAATATATCCATCATTGTAGAAAGACCAATGAGCCAGTTTGATTATGATTATATAATTATAGGAAGTGGGTTCGGTGGATCCGTAAGTGCTCTTCGCCTCAGCGAGAAAGGGTATAAGGTCCTAGTATTAGAAAAAGGAAAATGGTTCCAAGCACAAGATTTTCCGAAGACTAATTGGAATTTGAAAAAATGGATGTGGGAGCCGAAGTTCGGTCTCAACGGATTCTTCAAAATGACCTTTCTCAATCACGTAACTGTAATCTCTGGGGTAGGTGTAGGTGGCGGATCATTGACATATGCGAATACGCTTCCTATTCCTAAGAAGGATTTTTTCAATACGGGATCATGGACATCGCTCAATGATTGGCAGCAAGTTTTAGCGCCGTATTATAAAGTTGCTCATAAAATGCTCGGTGCTGAGGTGAATCCTAAGCTCTATGATGCGGATTTAGTGATTCAGGAGATAGCTGAGGACCTCGGGAAGAGTGAACATTTTGGCCCTACTAAAGTAGCCGTACATTTTGGTATACCCGGAAAAACGATCAAGGATCCTTATTTTAATGGGAAAGGGCCTGATAGAACCGGATGTATACAGTGCGGGGCTTGTATGACAGGATGTCGGTATAATGCCAAGAATACTTTAGATAAGAACTATCTGTATCTGGCACAGCAATTAGGTACTACTATTCAAGCAGAATCTGAGGTGTATGATGTTACCCCCATAAAATCAGAAGACGGCAGTGAAGGCTATACAGTGAATTGGAAATCAAGTATAGGAAGTAGAAAAAAAGGCACCTTTACTACTCAAGGAGTTATATTCTCTGGGGGTGTAATGGGGACTGTTCCTCTATTATTGAAACTAAAAGGCGATTCTTTACCTCGACTTTCTAAATGTGTAGGACATAATATTCGTACGAATAATGAATCTCTACTTTCTGTAACATCTACGAAGGAAGACGGTAAGGATTACTCTAAAGGGATTGCTATCGGTTCCATCTTGCATACGGATGAGAATAGCCATTTAGAACCCGTCCGTTATGGGAGAGGTTCAGGATTTGCAAGAGCACTGACGGTACCTACGATTCACAATCGATTTGTCATATTTAGACTGTTAGGGATGATCGGCATCATGCTGAAATATCCAATCCGATTATTGAAATCCATGTTCACCCGTACCTATGCGAAGCGTACTGTCCTTCTATTGTTCATGCAGACCTTGGATAGTACATTGCGAATGAAGAGAGGCCGCTTTACAAGTATTAAGACTGAACGAGAGGGCGGTCTTGCACCTAACGCCTTCATACCGGAGGCGCTGGCCCTTAGTCAAAAACTCGGTGAAAAAATAGAAGGCATTCCTTCTGGGAATATTACAGACCTCCTTCTTGGCACTCCTACTACAGCTCATATTCTGGGCGGTTCTGTGATGGGAGAAAGTACAGATAAAGGTGTTATAAATCAACATTGTGAGGTCTTTGGGTATAAGAATATGCTGGTCTGCGACGGTTCAATGATATCCGCGAATCCGGGGGTAAATCCTTCGCTATCTATTACTGCAATCTCTGAGTATGCGATGAGTCAAATAGGAGTAAAGGAAGCTTCTGAAGGCTAAATTCGTTGTAAATGTGATGCTGTATCTTTCACGGAGACGCCACATTGGTAAAGGATATGAATACAAAAATTAATTTATTGAAGATTAAAATATGCGACCAAATCTGGGATACAATGCCCGACTGCGGGGGGGCTAAATTATGTTCTAAATGTAGTGCCAAGATCCACGATTTTCGTGGATTAACGGACTGGGAGATAGCAGTAGTCTATGCGCATAGCAAGAAAAGGGTCTGTGGAATTTATGATAAGAACAAATTATACGAAAACGGAAGGTTGAATTGTACTTTAACAAATGGGAGAAAATGGATTCTCGCTTCTATTTTAGGAATCTATTCATCAGGTGCTGCACTGATGAGCGGACAGGCTATAAATTATAATTCAGATCTTAGACTTACTATAACGCCTGTACATTTAAATGACACAAACAGAAAAGTCATGGAGGAAGAGCCTCAAATTAAAAAATCCAGTCAAGCAGATAATTTATATTTTTTGAGAGGAGTCATTAGGGATGAGAGCAATGAACTGAATCGGTGCGAATATTCTAATTGATAAGAAGGTCAAGGGAACTATAAGCGATTTTGATGGGACATTTGCAGTAGACTTATCGAAAGAATTATTGGAGAAAGATGACGTGAATTTAATATTCTCTTACACAGGATACGGAAGGAAAGAAGAAGTCATTTCGAAAAAAAGCTTCCTTGATAAAGGTGAGATTACAATCGAAGTGATTTTGGAGTCTCAAGACTTTATGGAGGTTTTTGCTGTAAAAAGATCACCGCTTCATAAGAGGGTTTGGAACGGAATAAAGAATGTTTTCAGAAAGAAGTAATAGAATAAGCATTAATCTCATGATTGCCATTCAGTTCTTATAGCAATATTAAAGGTCCATAATCCAAGAAAGACAATATTTTTCAATCTCGGTTTTGATTCGATAATGTAGAAGATTATTCCATCTAAATTATATTTTAGTTACTTTTGACTAAATAATTAGGCAATTGTGCTTTAATTGGAGCTTGTTGGAACTACTGGCATTGGTTTATGCACTTTATAGTATTAAATTAGGTTCAGTGGATCAATTGCCTAAAATTATCTGAATAATCATGTACTATGAGTGTACTACAATCAAATATAAATATTAACGCTGCTGCGGCTAAAGAGAACCATCAGGCGATGCTTCGCATGGTAGAGGAACTCCATAAGAATATGGAGAAGAGTCGCTTTCAAGGGAAGGATAAACATATAGATAGAGCCAGAAAGCGAGGTAAGCTATTAGCCAGAGAACGTATTGAATTGGTCTTGGATAAAGACAGTCCATTCTTAGAGTTACTGCCACTTGCTGGCCTTCAAACGAAGAATAGTTTTGGTGCAGGAGGTACCAATGTTTCTGGAATAGGATTAGTCTCTGGAAAGCTGTGCATCGTCAATTCAAATGTTGGTACCAGAAAAGGAGGCTCTGTAGATGCGGCAACAACTTTTAAAAGTCTACGGATTGGGGATATAGCGATGGAGAATAGATTGCCATCTATCAGTCTTGTAGAAAGTGGAGGTGCGAACCTCCCTGATCAAGCTAAGATATTCAATTATGGAGGTCGTTCGTTCCGAGATATCTCGCAGCGTTCTAAGGAAGGATTGACATCTATCGCAATTGTATTTGGCAATGCAACCGCTGGAGGTGCCTATGTGCCCGGTATGTCTGACTTTTCTATCTTTCAAAAGAATTCGGCAAAAGTATTCTTAGCAGGACCGCCATTAGTAAAAATGGCGACGAATGAAGTTGCTACAGATGAGGAGCTTGGAGGAGCAGAGATGCATAGTCGGGTTTCAGGGGTTAGTGATTACTTAGCGGAAGACGAATATGATGGCATTCGAATTGCACGCGAGATTATGCGATTTGTAAAAGTAGATACTCCTCACTTAATTCCTAAAGGAGAAATCGACCCACCTAAATATGATCCTTCAGAAATCCTTTCAGTAGTCTCTGCTAATACTAAGGTGGCGTTTGACATTCGAGAGTTAATCATGCGTATAGTGGACGGTTCTGATTTTTCAGAATTCAAGCCTGAATATGGGAATACCATAGTTACCGGTTTTGCAAACTTGCATGGCTATCCGATAGGAATTGTAGCTAACAACGGTGTTATATTTTCTGAATCAGCGAATAAAGGAGCACAGTTTATTCAATTATGCAATAAGAATGATATTCCAATTCTCTTTATCCATAATACTACTGGGTACATGGTAGGTAAGGAATATGAGGAAGGAGGAATTATAAAAAATGGAGCCAAATTAATCAATGCAGTTTCTAATAGTACCGTTCCTCATCTTACATTAATGGTCGGAAATTCATATGGAGCGGGTAATTACGGAATGAATGGAAGATCTTACAATCCGAGATTTTTATTCACTTATCCGAATGCCAAAATAGGCGTCATGGGCTCTGAGCAATTAGCAGGCGTTATGGAAATTATTCAAAAAGCAGCTGCCAAAGGTCAAGGAATAGAATATGATGAAGAGCGAGGCGAGATGCTGAAACAGATGCTTATGGCAGAAGCAGAATCTAAATCTTCTGCTTGGTACTCTACTTCAGAACTATGGGATGACGGTGTGATAGATCCAAGAGAAACTAGGAATTATCTCGGATTCACATTAGCAATCATTTACAATCAGACTATAAAAGGAACCGACGGTTACGGCGTATGGAGACACTAAATATAAATACGATTCTAATTGCGAATAGAGGTGAGATCGCCTCCCGAGTTATTCGTACTTGTAATAAGATGGGCATTCGAAGTATTGCTGTGTTTTCGGAAGCCGATGCAGATGCGCCTTATGTAATGGAGGCTGATATCGCGATCAATATTGGTGGGGCAAGCCCGGCAGAGTCTTACTTGGATCAGGAGAAAATTATCACTGTCGCCATTGAACATGGTGCTGATGCGATTCATCCAGGATATGGGTTTTTATCTGAAAATGCAGGCTTTGCGAAAAAATGCCAAGAGAATAATCTAATTTTTATAGGCCCTAATGTAGGGGCTATAGAAACGATGGGTTCTAAGTCGGCGGCAAAGTCCTTGATGCAAGAAAACAATGTACCTACGATCCCCGGATATCAGGGAAAGGATCAATCTCTTACCACATTAAAGGCAGCAGCTATCAAAGTTGGCTTTCCTTTATTGCTCAAAGCTACCGCTGGTGGCGGTGGAAAAGGAATGCGTATCGTCCATAATGAAAGCGAGATTGAAGCGGGTATTGAAGCTGCCAAAAGAGAATCTCAAAATGCCTTTGGAGATGATGAGTTAATTATAGAAAAATATATCACTTCAGGGCGGCATATAGAATTTCAAATATTTGGAGATACCCATGGCAATGTAATTCATGTATTAGAGAGGGAGTGCACAATTCAACGCCGCTATCAAAAAGTAATTGAAGAAAGTCCGTCTCCTGTTATGACGGAAGCGCTCCGGAATGAAATGGGAAATGCTGCAATAGCTGCTGCTAAAGCCTTGGATTATGATAATGCAGGAACGGTAGAATTCATTTATGATGACAAATCAGGAGACTATTTCTTTTTAGAGGTGAATACACGTCTACAAGTGGAGCATCCTGTAACAGAGGAAATTACAGGTTTGGACTTGGTTCAAATGCAGATCGAATCTGCGCAAGGCTTGCCGTTGAGAGTGAGCCAAGAAGAAGTAAAAGGAAAGGGGTATGCCCTTGAAGTACGTCTGTATGCTGAGGATGCAACTAATGATTTCTTACCTGTTTCAGGAAAGATCTTAAAATTCCAAGTTCCAAAAGTGGAAGGACTTAGAACTGAAACTGCGATCCGGTCAGGCTCTGTAATTTCTATCTATTACGATCCCATGATTGCCAAATTGATCGTGTGGGACGATTCTCGACAAGGGGCTATTAGAAAAATGACCTATGCACTTAAAAATTTGGTGTGCTTAGGAATGATTACCAATCAAGAATTCTTACTGTTACTTTTAGAAAATAAATTATTCCAGGCAGGAGAATATGATACCCATTTTATAGACAATGAAATTAACCTCTCAGAGGTATCGAAGAAAGATCCTAAAGACCTTCATGCAGGTGCCATTGCTGCAACTATATTCCAATGGCAAGGAAGAGATCAAGCCAAAGGACTTTTGGGTGCAATCCCTTCAGGATGGAGAAGTAATTTCTATGATTATCAGAAAGATGAGTATCACTTAAAAGATGAAGTAATCACTGTTCAATATCGATATAGCCAGTATTTATTTGACATTAGAGTGGGAGAGGCGTCCTATAAAGTGCAGTTTGTAGCCTTTGAAAACGATCAAATTCACTTGCAGATAGATGGTATTCGGAAGACATTTTATGTCCTTCAGGAAAATGAAAATATCTATTTGCAAAATGAAAAAATTGGAACGTTGTCTTTGAAACTAGAAAGTCGCTTCCCAATTAAAGAAATCGAAAAAGTAAAAGGCGCTTATCTGTCACCTATGCCATCACAAGTCATCAAAGTACTTGTTAAGAAAGGTGATGAAATTAAAATCGGCGACCCGCTCATTATTCTTTCATCTATGAAAATGGAGAATCAAATTTCAGCAGAAGAAGAAGGCATAGTAGAAGAAGTCTATGTGGAAGAGAATTCTAATATAGAATCAGGTTGTGTCTTACTAAAGGTAAATGCAGAGGGCTGAATAGAATCGAATTACTCCTACAAAACTCCGTTCTCTAATTGATTTAAATAATTGAACGCTGGATTTTTAACTCCCAAGTCCTTTCGGATTTGTTTAACGGCATCAGATTCGAAGAATGCTCTTGCTTTTTCATGACTCTTCCAATATGAATAATGGACTACTTTATTTAAGTTATTATCATAAGAAAGTACTTGATAGTCTATCTCACCGGCTTTCTTTCTGATTTTGGATGCTTTGTCAAATCCCTTTTTCCATTCCGCATAGGATTCTACTTCATGAATTATAAGAACATAGTGCATGCGCTATCTTTTGGACAAATATAGAGTCTTATTAGGGGCTTACTATATATCAAATGGATCTTGTCTCAAATCAAGTCAATTATAACAGTATCGTGCGGTTATGAGGTTTCTATACAAAATGCAATACTTGTATTCTTGAAATTTATTTTGAGGATGCTGAATTATATAAACTAACTCTTCGATAAAAAATATTGATAGAGGCGAGTACAAAACCGCTGCTTTATGCTTAGAGTTTTTTAGTCGATTTCGAAAGTTACTCTTACGATTAATAAATACAAATTAATTCAAAGAAAGCGAAGGATATTCTCATTGGTGACGTCTAAGCAACTGTAAATCATAAAACATATAAACATGAAAAATACATTCTATTTCTTGTTAGTAATATTTTTATCTATAACATTAGTCACTTCCTGCAGTGAGGATGAAGAAGCCTGCACAGAGAGCATTTGGTATCAAGATGCTGATGGCGATGGATATGGGAATCCAGATATAACGATATCTGCTTGCGAACAACCAGATGGCTATGTCCAAGACAACACTGATGCAGATGATGACACGGATATTAATGCCGAATTAGAGAATCCTGATTTCGTCGCAACGGATTGGACAACGGAAACACATAGTAAGGATGCCGATCCTAATTTCGATGAAGTATTTGAGGATAATGCAGTAAAGAGATTAGATATAGTAATTTCTGAAAACCGCTGGGAAAGTATGCTTGAGGATATGACTAGTCTTTATGGCGTATTTGGAGCGAGTAGCGGAGGCCAAGGTGGTGGACCAGGGGGCGGAGGTCCTGGAGGAGATTTTTCAGATGAAGATCCCATCTTTGTTCCTGGTGAAGTGTTATATGGCGGGAAGGAATGGTATAGGGTAGGAGTCCGATTTAAAGGGAACTCCAGTTTGAAGAGTGGTTGGGAAGGAGGAATATTGAAATTGTCATTCAAGTTGGATTTTGACGAGTATGAAGATGACTATCCTCAGATAAAGAATCAACGATTTCATGGTTTTAAGAAACTAAGCCTAAAAAATAATTATGACGATGCATCAATGCTAAGAGAGAAAGTAGCTGGGGATGTATTTAGAAATGCGGGCTTAGTAGTTTCACACACTGCGTTTTATACACTATATGTAGATCATGGCGACGGTCCAGAATACTTCGGTGTTTATACTTTGGTTGAAGAAGTGGATGATACAGTTTTGGACGATCAGTTTTCAGATGATGATGGAAACCTATATAAGCCAGATGGTGACGCCGCGAGTTTTGCAGCGGGTACATTCGACGAAGAGGAATATGTCAAGAAGAATAATGAAGATGAGGCAGATTTTTCAGATGTAAGTTCACTATTGGCTGTATTACATGATGGTTCGAGAACCACTGATGCCAATGCATGGAGAACAAATCTTGATGCTATTTTTGACACAGATGTATTCTTGAAATATCTGGCGACGAATACAGTAATTCAAAACTGGGATACCTATGGTAGGATGACGCACAATTATTTCTTGTATAATGATCCAGCTACTAGTAAGTTGACATGGATTCCTTGGGATAATAATGAAGCCTTGCAAACTGGAAAGCAAGGAGGTTCTCTGCCTTTGGATTTTTCAGGATTGAATGCTTCAGAATGGCCTTTAGTAGGATACTTGTATCAGGATGAAGTATACAAAGCGAAATATGACGTTTATCTAAAAGAAGTAGTCGATGGAGCTTTTAATACGAGTACTATTCAATCATTATATGCTACATATGCTACTTTGATAGAACCGTATGCTACTACTGAAATTGATGGGTATTCGTTTTTAAATAATAGTTCAGACTTCCAAAGTGCTGTTTCTGAGCTCAGGGCTCATGCTTCAAGTCGCGCAACAGCAGTTGAAAAATATCTGGAATAATTTTAGAATAATTGTAGGAAGATGAAATATTGATAGAAGCATTCCTAAGTGACAGTAATCACTTAGGAATGCTTCTTATCCCAACAAATTGAATCGGATTATAGCGGATTTTATGAAATAATTATTTATCTAATTCTACTTTTATATAGAAGAAAGATGGCTCTTCATCATTTAAAGTGGGTATTGAATTTTAGCCCCCCTAAATGAAAGTAAATCATGATTATAAAATTATGGGTATTTCGATATCCTTTAGCAATTCTTTTAATTTCTTGAATCTTCAAATTTACCCGTT
>JBLIDB010000075.1:0-20533 GCA_047634015.1 Saprospiraceae bacterium | reverse complement strand
GACTTTGCGCTGCATTGTGTATAGTCAATAATCTTCTAAATTCATAATAGGTAGATTCTGCAGGCACATCTTGATCTATATGAAAGAGGCCCAATGCATGCATCACTTTTATATCAAAGCTAGAAGCTTCAAACAATTGTTCATCGCTCCACTCTTGGCCTTCTTTTAGAACCATCATTGATATCATTATTCGAATAGACGAATTCGGTCTTCCCATAAGATCATCATACAATACCGAATAGGGAGATTCATCTATGCGAGATAACACCTCTTTATAAAATACTTTTGCCATGCTTTTGCCATGCTTTTGGGTCATCAAGAAGTTTTTGCTTGCGCTTCCCTAATTGTATAGATAGGCTCTTAAACATATCCCCCTGTATACTTCTACTACGCTTAAACATGAAAGCAATCTAGAAACTTTTTCTCACTTATTACAAGTATATGACATATGATTGATTAGCGACTTTTCGGAGTGGGCTCATATTTGAAATTATTAATAGTATTTTAATACTTGCTATACTTATTATGAAGTACTAATAAGACAAAACCGCTTACGAGAAATACAAGAAAAGATCGAATAATTGTGAAAAATCCAGTTCTCAGGACTTTGTGGTCTTTGGCAATGGTGATCTACCATTGCTTGTTAATCTTGGGATTTGTTACCCACTTACTCCACTTACGATTATAAGTATGAATTTTATGAGATGTTTTCCCATCTGAATCTTCTAAGGGCAGATTGCAATTGGCCCATTCGAAGATACTGCCGTATAGATTAGCGACATTACTATACCCTAATGCTTCAATTCGCTTTGTTATTTTTTCACTGCGATATCCGACACTACAATAAACTATAATGGGTTGATCTTTATCAATATTTTCAATTAAGGAAGTATCCCATCTATTATATCCAATGTTGAGGGCTCCTGGAATATGACTTACTGCATACTCATTGGGTTCGCGAGCATCGAGAAAAACAAAGGACGCTGTATTATCAATAATTTCATCTATACTGACTATCGCCGTGTTCAACTCGAGAAGACTCCTTAGTTCCTTATCAAAGGTTGGGTCTTGTACCTTTTGGCAGATTAAGTTATTGGTTGAAACCAAGAGTAAGAATATGTAGAAGAAGGTCCTCATTCACATACTATTGGCGAAGGCCCATTGCCCACTTGATCTTTAATTAAATAGGAGTTCTCTGGTAAGTTCTTAATCAATCCTTCAATCCAGTCTTGTACTAATGAACTTATATAATGTGGATATAAAATATGAATATTGGGGCCAGCATCCAGCGTAAAGAATATCGGCAAGCCAGAATCCTTTCTAAACTGTCTGATTGCATCGATCACGGTAAGGGTTTCGGGTTTCATGAGTATGTATGACGGATCGGAGCACATCATTAGTGCGTGCAAGGTCATTGCCTCGGATTCGACGATACTTCCCCATTCCATTAATTTATCCGTCTTCATAAGCTCGACAAGACGCCTCATATTTTCTTCGGCTTGCTTATATCTGCTGGCAGCAAATGGATTGCCATCCATCAATTGATGTCCTGCACTCGAAGAAACTGATTTTTTTTCTGCACTTACAATCAGTACATCGTCATGGAATGAATAATATACTTCATGTAACTCTGAATAAGGGATCGCATATAGGTTGTCAGATCCATTGATATATTCGCTATGTCCCCAGGCAGCCATAATAGGGTATATAGACCTTGAGGCACTACCGCTACCCAACCGGGCAATAAAGGACGCTTTCTGTAAATCAATGGATTCTTTTTCATTAGGCCAAAATTGATGTTCTATATCACATAAGCACATGGCAAGCGCACTCATTGCAGATGCTGATGATGCGATTCCTGATGAATGTGGAAATGTATTTCTACTTTCTATGGTAAATGATAGTTGCTTGATAAAAGGAAAATACGGAATCAAGCTTTCGAAATAGGCCGCTATGCGCTTCGCAAAAGAATCTTCAGAAAAGCCTTCAAACTTGAATTGGATCCAGTTACTTTGATCTTTACGAGATCTATATACGACCTTGGTCTCACTTCTTGCATCGGAAAGTGTGAAACTAATAGATGCATTTTGAGGTGTCTGAATCGGTTTTTTGCCCCAATATTTGATCAATGCGATATTAGAGGGACTTTGCCAGGCTACAGAGCCACTTTTGTTGTGATTCTCTTCCAGGGTATTATTTGGGCTTTCGAAAGTATGCTTCAACGTATTAATTTAAGGAAGTAACGTTTACTTCATATGAGATATCAAAATCTTGCAAAACTACATCCAATATGGGATTTTCTCCTACAATATATCCGGTCTTCAATCTATAACCATAAAGTTTACTGGATTGATCCCAATAGAATGCTTTCAACTTACCTTGGGTCATTTTGATGAGTTTATGCATGGACGTGCCAAGCTCTCGCTCTATCATCTTGACCATTATTTTCCCTTGTGTTTTTGATAATTGTTGTAGTGGTTCGGAGAAATCTTTCTGGAGATCCTTTGATAGCTTTTTAAGATGCCTTTTTTGTTTTCTTTTCTTCATATGGGAAGTAGCATATTCCGCCTCTCTAAATATTCTTATAGCTTCTTTGGCAAATGGATAAACCTTTGCGGCGTAGCGTCTATATTTCATGTAGCGGAAGTATTCGTTTCTATCCTTGAAGGACCTTGGTGAGGATATATTTATGTTTTCTATTTCGGCTATAATGATCGTATCGTTTCCAGTAATTAGGGCAGAGACATATTGGTTATTTATTTTTACTCTACGTATTACTTCCTCGTCGGCATTAACTATGCGCGTACGGTGAAGCTTCGTATATGTAGAGTCAAGTAACATTGCACTTTGACTATTTAGTAGGGTAAAGGAATACCCAAGTAAAACCCAAATGAGGTAATTTCTCATAATTGAAGCGAATTTAATTAGTGCACTTTACTACTATAACGACTCACTATTCAATAGAAATGCATAAATGAGGCATCTTTGTGCGATGAGAATTTTATCCCGAGGGGTTTCTTATGTTTTTCATCCTTTGTTCTTGTATTTCTATCTTGTTCTGATCGCATTTGCAATAGATAAATATGACTATCGGATAGATAACAGCAGGGCGATAGAGGCGATGTTGATTATGACTTTCTTTATACTTGTCATGTTTCCCCTGATAAGTACTTTTTTATTCAAAGGACTGGGACTTATTCCGGATCTAAAGATGGCAGATAAAAAGGATCGTATAGGGCCACTAATCGCAACTTTGATCTTTTATATCTGGTATTTCGTTAATGTTAAGAATAACGTAGCTCTTCCTGACACACTGCGATTCGTAGCATTGGGCGGAGCTATTGCACTTGGCTTGGCGTTCTTTATCAATAATTTTTCTCGAATTAGTTTACATGCTGTTGGAGCGGGTACATTTCTATTAGCAATAATTCTGCTTGTACTACACACGAATTCATCATCTTTGGTCTTTACGCTTCCTATGATTGGAAGCTATAGAGTTTCTTCTATTTTTGTGATCTTTTTAACAGTGATCATATCAGGACTGATAGGTACTTCAAGATTGTATTTAGAGGCTCATACGATGGAAGATGTGTTTGGTGGTTATGTGGTGGGAATATTTTCGCAGATAGTCGCTTATAATTTTATGACATGAATGAATTAAGAAATAGGGGAGAAGTGAAGTGGTCAAACGATGCCTTAATTAATATATTGAGCTCTTACAATGGTCTTTCTGCATTGAAAGTGTCTCTTATTTCCATATTATATAGAAAGGATCTAATAGTTTGATATCAGATTCAACACAAGATAATTCTACTTTCGAGTTACAGTCGAATTCCATGAATAGCAATCCTGACCAAAATTCTATCATTTATAAGTTCCCGACGGGTGTTAAGATCCTCAATAAGGTATTAGACTCATATGATAAAAAGGAGCTTGTTGCTGAGCAACTAATGGAGCAAGCACAGAAGAAAGCAGGCCTTACGGATTTTGGTGACGAATTCTTTATAGCTCCTTTGAAAGAGGTGTTAAAGGATGTCAATGAGAATACACCATTTCATCCTATGGGGGCTTTCCTCTATCATGAGAAGATTAAGATGAATCTGGTCAATAGGCTTTGGGCCCAATATTGGCTGAAACAAGATTCAAGTATCCTAAAGCCTCTCCCTCCAGCACTGATGATTACCGGATTGCAACGGACAGGAACTACCTTCTTGCAGCGATTATTAGGTAGCCTACCGGAATTTAGAGGTGTAATATCATGGGAGATTGTTAATCCTGTTCCCACATCTCAGAAGAAATCATACTACGGCAAATATCAGGCATGGCTTAGCCTATTCGCGCTTAACTACATCAATCCAGAGCTCAAATCTATACATGCTGTCGAATATGATAGTCTCGATGAAGAAGTAGTATTAATGGAGCACGCTTTTATGAGCAGTGTTAATGAGGCTGCTATGACGGTCCCCAATTATGCGAGATGGTTAGAACAACAAGATCAGACTCGAGCCTATCAAGACTTAAAAATGTGGTTGCAGTTCTTGCTATGGAGACAACCAGCGGATAAATTCTTATTATTGAAGAGTCCACATCATATGGAGTATCTCGATTCCTTCATGTCTGTTTATCCAGATACACATGTGATCCAGATGCATCGCTCTCCTGAAAAAACGTTGGCATCATTCTGCAGTATGTCTACGATTGCCAAGAAACTTTTTCAAACTCACGTCAATCCCCATGAAGTTGGAAAACACTGGTTGCGGAAAAATAAGCGACTTGTCGATCATTGTACTCGCTATAGATCCAAAGGAGAGGGATCATTTACCGATATAGCATACAGAGATTTGATTGCAGATCCTTTGGCTGTTGCACGGAAGATTTATGAACAATTAGGGTTGCAATGGACTGAAGAGCACACTACGTCTGCTAAAGCTTTCTTCGTGAACCATAAGAAGAACAAGTTCGGGAAGCATGCCTATTCATTAGAAGATTATGGCTTAACGGAGTCGCAAGTGAAGGGGACTTTTGAAGAGTATCGTGATACTTATCAAGCTTATCTTTAAGCACTTTGATTTCTGCTTTCGTAAAATGTTCAATTTTTTTTGATGTCTTACAGTGGTACTTTAGGAAGGTAAGACGTTAATCATTAACTTGAACTTCCTTTTGATACAAGGAACAACGTCATCTATGAAGCTACGCTATATCCAAGGTTGTATTCTAACACTGTTGTGTATTCTTACATTTAGTCTACTTGACGCACAACAAATACGTACCGAATTCGGAAAGAACCGAGTACAATATCATGATGACTTTGAGAAGTGGTGGATGTATGAGACTGAAAATTTTATAGTCTATTGGTATGGGAAAGGAAGAAATATAGCGCAATCAGCTATTCAGATAGCAGAGCAAGTACATCCGAATATCCAGAATCTTGTAGAGCATAGGATCAATGATAAGATTGAAATCATTGTTTATACGGATTTATCTGATCTCCTCCAATCTAATATCGGAAGTGAGGAGACTTTTGAAACCAAACACGGATCTACTAAAGTAATAGGAAGTCGATTGTTTGTATATTTTGATGGTAATCACCAGAATTTAGAACGTGATATAAAAGAAGGAGTCGCACAAGTGTACCTCAATGCCATGTATTCTAAAGGAAGCCTCCAAGAGGTCGTAGATAGTGATCCCGATCTAATGGTCCCTGATTGGTATCGCGAGGGATTTACCAGTTATGCAGGAGCGGATTGGGATTCAAAAATAGAAGATGAATTTAGAGATTTATGGCATATTCATAAGAAAAAATATAAAAAATTCAATCGTCTTGCGGCTGATCATCCTCGAGTTGCCGGACATACTATGTGGCACTATTTAGCCACAAAATATGGGCAAAATTCTATTACCACTTTATTATATCTCATGCGTTTGCGGAATGATCTCGATGAAAATGTTGAGTTCATTTTTGGATTCGATGTAAAGCGCCTTAAAGCTGACTGGGGGGTATTTTATAGAAATTTGTATAGTAAAGAAGAAGCTGTATTCGATAGTCTAAATGTCGAAGAAGCTAAAGATCTTGGGTATAAGAGATATTGGCCCAAAACTCATTTCAGATTAAGCCCCGATGGAGAACGTCTGATATACACCGTCAATCAAGAAGGTAAGTACAAAGTTATTCTGGAGGATCAGAGGGATCAATCTAGGAAGGTGATATTTAAATATGGAAGTAAAAATGCTGTTCAGGAGGCAGATTATAATTACCCACAAGTTGCTTGGCATCCATCCAGAGATGAAATTACTATATGTTATGAGAAGAGAGATCTGATCATGCTGCGCCGTGTAGATCTAACGAACGATCAATACGTGGAGCAAGATATTCCTGAGAATATTCAGCGTATCTACTCTATAGATTACGTAACTGACGATGAATATATGATCAATGGTCTTACAGATGGCTTTTCGGATCTATACATATATGGTTCTCGATATAGACAAGCTAAGCCAATAACGGAAGACTTCTACGATGATATAAATGCGAGTTATGTGCAATTTGGAGAACAGTGGGGTATTCTTTTTTCTTCTAATAGACCGAATTCCACTATCATACCTCAAGATCTTGATACGATTTTACCTACCTCAAATTTTGATGTTTTCTTCTTACCCCTGGAATCAGAATTTGCCTTAAGACTTACGAATACTCCAGTAATTAATGAATTACAACCGAGATTAGTCAACGATCATTTTCTTACATATCTGGATAACAAAACAGGGATTAACAATAGATATACCATTGATCTTAATAGTCGCCGACCACCTTATGCAAATTCTAACCTACCGAGAAATATTATTAATCACGATGCGGTAAAGAATTCTGATAGATATATCATGCAGACCTATCAGAATGGAGCATATGAAGTATATGATATCCACCCCAATTGGAGAGAAAGTGTGAAGCCATTTCTAACTGCCTCAGCTACATACAGGGCAGAAGTTGAAGAAGTAATTGCTCCTCTTCCAACGAAAGAAGAAAAAGAAATAGCCAGTGGGCAATTATTCCAAAGTAAGTTCTCTGATCCAGAAGCGATCGAGCCTTTGGAGAGTAACTCAGAGTATGATATTTTAGAAAGAGCCGTATCAGAAACTTTCAAGCAGGATACTGAGGATATTCCAGTGGTAAGATTTGTTCGAGCTCGAGCAGTAGCAGCGAGAAGGCAATTTAAATTAGAAGATATATCAACGACATTAGACAATGAAGTACTATTCGATGGTTTATCGTCTTATACTGATGATCGTCGTGAGCAAGAAGCACAACAACCTGGGCTATTAATAAAAGCTACTACCAAGGATATTTTTGAAGATTTTAAGATAGATCTTGGTGTGCGTATACCTACTTCTTTTAATGGTTCAGAGTTTTTTGCTGTTATGGACGACAGAAGAAGGCGCATTGATAAACGATATGCGATCTATCGTAAGCAAGAAGGCAGAGAATCTCTGGGAGAGCCATTTTTTGGATTTCCCTCTTTACGCCAGCGTGAGATTGTTTGGATTGGATTACATAGATTGAGTTATCCTTTTGATACATACCGAAGTGTTAGACTAACTGGGCAATTGCGAAGTGATCAAAGATTTCTATTACATAGTACACCAAAAGATGCTGCGGTTCCTGATGTCGATGAGAAGAGAGTCAGTATTAAATTAGAGTATGTATTTGATAATACGCTTGATATAGATCTAAATCTGAGACATGGAACGAAGTATAAGTTTTATGCCGAGGCAATCAACCGATTCGATATTCAGATTGGTAGAAAGTGGAATTTTGAGGCAAGTAGGGGTAATACTTTTCTTTTTGGATTTGATGGAAGACACTACGAGTCATTTTTACGGAACTCCATCATAGCTCTAAGGGCAGCAGGTGCAACTTCCTTTGGTAGTGACCGAATGCTATACTACATAGGTGGAACGGATGGTTGGATCTCTCCTGGGTTTAATCAAGATATTCCAGTCCCCAATGAAAATTTTGCATTTAAGACTGTCGCCCCAAATCTTAGAGGATTCAATACGAATATCCGAAATGGGCGAAGTTTTGTACTTGGAAGTGCAGAACTCCGTATTCCAATATTCAAATATTTGAGTAGAAAAGAATTGAAATCCGCCTTCTTTAGAAATATCCAGGCCACGGCATTTATAGATGCTGGTTCAGCCTGGCATGGATTCGTTCCAAGTATAAGAGATAATCCGCTCAATAGGGTTACGCTACAACAACAAGGGGTAGAGGTTACACTTAACCTTGATCGAAGTACTTTCGTCTATGGTTATGGTTTTGGGGCAAGGATTAACCTATTGGGGTATTTTATTAGAGCCGATTACGCTTGGGGCGTAGAAAGCGGTTTAGTCCAAGATCCTAAGTTGTATATCTCTCTAGGGACGGACTTCTAGGAAATAAGAATCTCCAAACCAATTATAGCGCTCTATTATAAGCTGAAAGCAGGGCATAAAGTCCAGAGCGTCGTATACTCGTATGAACCCCACAACCCCAGTATTTTTTCTTGGGATCATCTTTAAGTGCTATCTGTATATAGGAGACAGAAAGAGATGCGGAGCCATCTCCTATAGAATGTGACCTGTATTCTTTTAAATCAAAATTCTTCCAACCTTCCTGTTTCATGGCATAAACCAGAGAATTGATTGGGCCATTTCCACGACCTTCTAATTGTATCTCTTCACCATCTTTTTTCAAAAGTAAAGTAGATTCAACTTCTGTTTCAGATGCCTGACTAATTTTATATTTAATCAATTCAAGAGAGTCTTTACGATTGACGAACTCTTTTTTGAATTCCGATTCGATTTCTGAAAAAGAAAGCTCCGTCTCTAGAGAATCTGCTATACCATTAATATACATTCCGACTTCAGGATGCATGGATTTTGGCAAGTCGTAGCCGAATTCTCTTTTAAGAACATAGGCGACTCCTCCCTTGCCACTCTGACTATTTATTCTAATAATCGCCTCATAACTTCTACCTATATCCGCGGGGTCAATTGTTAGATAAGGAACTGCCCACTGACTATTATCGTCAGAACGACGATCCATTCCTTTTTTGATAGCATCTTGATGGCTCCCACTAAAGGCTGTAAAGACCAACTCACCTGAATATGGGTGACGTGCATGAACATTCATGCCTGTATTCTTGATATATGTAGCTTTGATCTCATCGAGATTGGAGAAATCCAATCCTGTAGGTATACCATGGCCATTCATATTCAGAGCGACTATTACCAGATCCAGGTTGCCTGTTCGCTCACCATTACCGAATAATGTACCTTCTACGCGATCAGCACCTGCTAAGAGACCTAATTCTGTAGCTGCTGTTCCAGTTCCGCGATCATTATGCGTATGGAGGCTAATAATTACAGAGTCTCTATTTTTAATATTCCTACAGAACCATTCTATTTGATCTGCATAGGTGTTTGGCAAGTTCCACTCTACTGTGGAAGGAAGATTTAGTATGATTTTATTTTCTGGATTCGGCTGCCAAATATCCATAATAGCTTCACAAACTTCTAAGGCATACTCTTCCTCGGTATCAGAAAAACTCTCAGGAGAATATTGTAAGATGATCTCAGTCTCTGGTATCTCATCTATCAGTGACTTAATCAACTTGGCACCATTGGTAGCGATAGTTTTGATTTGTTCTTGCGTCGCATCTCCAAAAGTGATTCTACGCTGTAATACGGAAGTGGAATTGTATAAATGCACAATTGTTTTGTTTACCCCCTGGAGTGCTTTGAAGGTTTTCCGGATAAGAGATTCACGAGCTTGTACGAGAACTTGGATTGTTACATCCTCAGGTATTAGTCTGTCATCTACCAACTTTCTTAAAAAATTGAATTCCGTATCTGAAGCAGAAGGAAAGCCAACTTCTATGTGCTTGAATCCAATGGCAACCAATTGAAGGAATAAATTCACCTTCTGTGCGATATTCATCGGAACTGGCAACGCCTGATTGCCATCTCGAAGGTCGACACTGCACCATATAGGCGCACTTGTCAACTGCTGATCTGGCCAAGTCCGATCAATCAAGGCAATCGGTTGAAATGGTCTATATTTCTTTATGTTGGATTCAATCATATTCTTTTACAACATATTTATCATACTCCAATAAAAGGATAAATATCCACTTTATTTTAAGCTTCTATAGACAATCGAGGGTAAGTACTCAATATAAGTTAGAACATATTATTCTTTCTTTGCAGACGAATGTTTAGAGGATATAGAAAACGTAGAGTATTACAGAATTTTACACTTATAGGTGCATTTGTAATGTCACAAATCCTATTTGTATTCGGGCAATCGCCTGCTAACCTGAATTCTGATATAAATGCTTCAAATGGCTTTAGCACAGCAAGTGCTATTGAGGCTACGTATAATAACGCACGAAGGCAAGAAGAAATTCAATTAGGTCTAGGGGCGAATGCTATAACGAATCTCAATTTACCTTCTCAGTCGGAATGGAATTCCTATTCAGAAGACAAGAAGGCATTGTTTCTTCTCAATGATGAAAGAACATCGAGGAAAGGCATAAACTATGGGCAAGGAGCCGTAAGAGGTTATTCATTTGAAGGTGTGGCACAGAAAGTAGATCAAGTATCACAAGCATATGCGCAGGTTTTGATGAACAATGATGCTTTTACTCATACCTATAGTAATACAAGCCCTTCTTCACGTATCTCCAATGGTGTAGGTTCGAGCTGTAAGGAATTCATTTCCAGAAGCGAAAATTTATATGGCGCAGTTTCTACCGCTAATTCTGGATTTCCCAATGTGGTAGCCCAAGCTATGTATGGTTTTATATATGATGATGCCGGATCCAATTGGGGTCATAGAGAGATGTGCCTGCTTCAGGACAAAGATCTCTCTGGCAATAATTGGGGTTTCTCAGATAACCATGGGATCGTTCAAGAAGAAGGCCTAATCGGTATAGGGATCGTTCGAGGGACGAATTGGTCAGCATTTGGATCTAATTGGCCATATGGTGTGGTATTAGTAATGAATTATTTTGATCCAGTTGCTTCAGGATGTAATTATACTCTGTTGGAAACTACTGGTAGCACAATACCATCTGGAGCGGGCGGCCCTGATCCTTGTCCTACGCTTCTTTCATTTGCGAATGAGGACGTTGACGGAATTCATAAATCCGCTACTCAAATTACGATAATCACGGGTACTCAGATTACAGGCCCTACGGTATTTGCGGCTCCGGAGATCAATATCAATGGAACATTCGAAGTTATTGCTGGGAACTGTCTCGAATTTTCAGATAAAGGATGTCAGTATACTGGCACCATAGAATGTGATCCACCATTAGTTACAGTAAGTGGCGCGGGCACCTGTTCTGAACCTTTTTCTATGGTTTGTGGTACTGTTCTGCAAGGCAATACAAATCAAAATACGAATAACTGGTCTTCTTATGGACAGAGTGGAGGGTGGACTGGTCCAGAGGCAGTCTTCACAATAGAACAACCCGCAGGAAGTGTTATAACGATTACGTTGGACCAATTACAGGCTGATCTTGATCTGATATTAATTCAACCTTGTTCAAATACCCCTCTATTTTCAAGTGCTAAATCGGGTACTTCAGATGAGATGATTTCGGTAGCATCCGTAGTTGCGGCACGTACATTACATGTCGTTATAGATGGATATTTGGGGGCGATCAGCGAGTATCGAATGTCGCTATCCTGTCCAACAAGTGCAGGAGATAAAGTATCCAACATTGGACAGAAATCCATTGGTAAGATAACAAAGAAGGAAAGTATGTTAATTAGAGTCGGTGAACCATATCTTGAAAAGAATAAGGATTAGGATAACCAAGAACAACCTTCCAAATAGAAATCTTCTTTACTTCGCATAGTCTTCTCTTCCTCATCAGTCTTATCTCCATAACCACATAAATGGAGTACTCCGTGAATAATCACGCGGTGTAATTCATGCTCAAAACTAACACCTAAGCTAATTGCATTTTCTCGAACTCTCTCTATGCTAATGTAGAGTTCTCCTTCGATCTCTTCAGTATTATAATCAAAGGTTATGATATCCGTATAGTAATCATGATTGAGATGCTCCTGATTGATCTTTAGTAGAAACTCATCGCTACAGAAGATGACGTTTAAAGAAGCTAGTTCTTTCGCCTCCTCTTCGATAGTTTGAAAAACCCAGAAAGCTAGTTTTTCTTCATACGGATATTGATACTCAATATCTTCTGAAAAAACGGCAATACTTTCGGTCATACGGAGAAGTGCATCTCTACTGTTCTTCCTTCATTGAGAAACGCAATATCGTCTGATAATTCCTTCATAAGAAATACTCCTCTTCCCCCACAACATTCTATATTCTCCGCCAATGTTGGGTCTGGAATCGTTTTATGATTGAATCCACAACCTTCATCTGAGACGCGAAATGAAAGACCAGTCTTTGTTTCGGTCAGTAGTACTCGAACATGTTTATTCTGATCACTTTTATTTCCATGAATGATTGCATTATTCACCGCTTCGGTTAGGCTTATTAGAATATCGGGAAATTTCTCTTCATGAATACTATGTTTCACTGCGATCTCCCGCATGAATTCTTCGAGTCTACATAAGCTCGTGGTACAGGAGGGTAGTTTTAACGATTGTCCTTTACTCATATTAATGTCTATGCGCTCTTTAACTTTTTATAGTACATGTCAACAAGACGTTTATAGTGTGGTCGTAGTTCTGGTGATACATATTTGTATTGCTCTAAAAGAGATTTTCTTTCTTTTAGGTACTCTTCAAGAGAAGGAGGAAGCTCTCTTTTGATGTCCTCTCCGGCTTCAGATTTTCTTTTTTCGTCATATTCTCTTTCCTTCTGAGCGGATTCAGCTTCTAAGAGTCTCGTAAGAATCTCTTCTTGTCTTGAAAGCATTTTTCCATCAAGCCTCTTATTTACGAGATCCACCTCTTGCTTATCCATCTCATCGATGATCTTTTGTAATTGGTCAGAGGCTCCTTGACCAGATTCTTGCTGTTCCTTAGCCATATCTTGAAGTGCCTTTCTGAGAGATGCTTGTTTAGCCGCTGCTTCAGCGAAATCCTTTGAACTATTGCCTTTGCCGTTCTTCATTTTCTCAAGCATTTCTTGGAGTTTCCCTTCCATGCCTTCTTGCCCCTTTGAGATTTTATCACCAGGGACACTTCCACTTTTGCCGTTCTTTCCTTCCTTACCCCCTGATTTATTTCCAGGATTCTGGCACATCTGACTTCCAGACATCATGCCCGCCATCTGCTGTTGCATCTGCTGCATACTTTCAGACAACATTAGTGCCAGATCGTTCAAGTTCTTCATTGTAGTCCGCTGTGATTGATTAGCTTCAGGTTTTTTACGGTCTTCCAGATATCTCAACCCGCTACTTAGATTAGACTTAATTTCTCCGACTTTTTCAAGTACAAAAGTTTCCAATTTTGGATTTCGCTTGCTCAATGCCTGCAAAGTATCTTCTACTACTATAAAATCATCAGATATCTTCAATTGTTCTTGAACAAGTGATATATATTTCGGCGTATTAATTACTGTACGATTTACACTATTAACGAGATTTTCTTCATCAAAGGATAGGGTAATAAGGTTTTCCAATAGCTGTCTGATTGTCTCTATATCTTCACTCATCTCCTCTTGCTCTCCACCAGCCATTTGCTGCTGCATCCCGCCAGCCATTTTTTTCATTTTCTCTGAAGCTTTTTTCTGAGATTCGCTAGCTTTTTTAGATTCTTGTTTTTCTAATTGTTCTTGGCTATCATCGAGATCTTCGCTGATTTCATCCATTTGCTCTGGAGCATCATCAGGCATGTCTTTCGAATATTCTAACTCATCATTCTTCTCCTTAAGCTCATCCATTTTTTCTTTGAGCTTTTCGAATTCTTTGTTTATTTCTTCTTGTTCTTTTTTAAGTTCTTCTTGAGGTTCGGTACTCTCTTCTGTTTTTTCACTTAGTTCCTCTAATTCTTCTGCCAGCTCCTCTAATTTGTCAATCGTTTCTGTCATTTCTTTTTCGACCTCGAGTTGCTTGTATAATTCTTCGAGGCGCTCCATCTCATTAGCGAGTTGCTCTTCATTTTTTTCGAATTGCTCCATCATTTCTATGGATTGCTCTTTACCCATTTCTTCCATGAGGTTTTCGATCTCCTCCATCAACTTTTGCATGTCATCATTGACTGTTTCTTCGAAGAGCTCTTGCATTCGCTCTTGCTTCTCTTGCATTTCAGGACTCATATTTTGATTGTCCTTCTGCTGCTTCATATTTTCATTATTGGCATTTTGAGCTTCTTTGAGATTTTTCTGGAGTTCTTTCTGACGGTCCATTAGTTTTTCAAGTTCCTTCTTATCTTGCCAATCAGGTTGCTGCTTTTGAAGCATTTTCTCTCGTAATTTCTTGAGGTCTTCTCTAATCTTTTTGGATTCATCTATACTGGCTTCAAGTTTATCCTTTACCTCTTCTTCATTCGCTTGTTCTTCCTCCTCGAGTTCTTCAAGGCTCTTTTTTTGATGACTCATGATAGAGGTCTTAGCGGATTTGGACCCATTGACCTGGTCGTTGTCATATACTTCGAAGTAGTAGTTAATTTTCTCCCCTGGAGCCAATTCATATTTCTCGACATCAAGGATAAATTCGTATTCCGTCTGATTTCCTACTTGATAATTTACGATTTCGTTACCACTATTAACAACAGTACCTTCAGTATTGATACGTTGATAAACGAAGTGGAGTTTGGTAATTCCATAGTCATCATTGGCAGAACCTACGAAGTAGTATATACTGTTCTCAAGACTATCTTGAAGACTTTCCGCATTGATCTGCGGGTACTCATCTTTAATACTTCTAATGAAGAAAGACAGCGCATCTCCTTCCTTTACACGATCATTATGGAGGACTACTTGGTAGGGGTTATCTTTTACTATTCCTTTTTTGTATTGGAATGAAGACGCTCCACTTCCTTCTAATGAAATGGGCTCAGCATCTCCGAATGACATCAACACTTCATCGGTACTTTTTGTATCAAAAGTCCAAGTTGCTTTAGTCCCTTCTGGGACTGCGAGATCACCGCTATTATGCAGAATTTCAGATTGCCGACCTGTATATCTTGGATAATTTAAGTTCACCTGAAAATCAATCATTTTTGGCTTAGGTAGTACTTTTAGAATCTTCTCATTAGAAGAAACACGCCCGGCATATATCTTGAATGGTGTTTCCTTGCGAACATTACTAAAGAGATAGGAGTAAGTATTTGCATCCTCCTTAGTCAATCGATAATCATAGTTATCTACTTTTATAAAGACTTCATTTGGGAGACTCTCGCCTTCTACATTTACACTAAGCCTATAATCTTCATATTGCACCACTTCATATGCCTCATTTTCCAATAGGAACTGATAGGGTGCTGGTCTGACGAAATCCGCGCTATTATTTATAATTCTATATGTACCGTCTTTTATAAGACTTGGAGCGGCAAATAAGATAAACAGTAGCATGAGTACTGGCGGAAGCGCATATTTAAGATATTGCTTGTTTTGACTAAGATCTATGGCTTGTCGGAAAGGAACCAATTTTATTTGATCTGCTTTCTGATTGATACTTGCAAATATGAGGTCATTGCTCTGCACATCAGCGCGCTTCTTAAGTTGAAGGACATTCAATAATTTATCTTGAACATTACCGAAATGATCTCCTAAGATTTGAGCAGCTTGCTCATGTGAGATTGTACTTCCGAGTTTTAGATACCTGAGCAATGGCCATACAATAAGGTATCCCGCTGATGCAATAAAAGCGATTATAAAAGAAAAGAACATAATCTTCCTAACTGCTTGAGACAGGTAGAATTGAGATTCGATAGAAGTGTAAAGCAAGAATAAGCCAACAGTAGCGGCAATGGTAACCAAGATACCCCTGAGGGTTTGATTGATGTAATACTTACGAATGAATTGATCTAATTTTTGGATTAGCAACTCATAACTCGACTCGGACCTCAACGCATTCTTTTCAACCATACTTGACCTTCTTTTGGGTTTTTCTGAAAATGACCTATGCTATTAACCACAAATATTCGAAAATATATATAAATCTAAATAAAGTTTGACCTCGGGTCAAGTGGTAAAGGGAAGTTAATACATTATTACTTCTATAATTCCACTATTTGACTGAAAATATCGAGTAAGTCGAATTACGGGACTTCATTATCTCACTTTGGCTTGGTTGGCGTTAACAAAGCTTTTCCAGTCTTTATGTTTTGATTGAGGCTTTAATTGTCCTGTTGGTCCTAATCTCTGAAGGTGACATACAGCCGCTGCTAATGCATCTGTAGCATCAAGCGTTAATGACTCTAACTTTATATTCAACCTTTTTTCGAGCATTGCCGCAACTTGCTCCTTGGAAGCATTTCCGCTACCAGTAACAGCCATTTTAATTTTTTTGGGAGCATACTCAGAGATTTGCAAGCCCATAGTCATTGCTGCGGCCATTGCTACCCCTTGTGCTCGACCCAATTTCAACATTGATTGTACGTTTTTCCCATAGAATGGAGCTTCTATAGCCAGATGTTGCGGGAGGTATGTCTCTATGACTTCCTGAAGCTGAAGGAATATTTCTTTGAGTTTAGTCTGGTGATCATCATGCTTACGCAGGTCAAAGATGCCAGCAATTATCAATTTACAGTCTCTTCCTTGACTTTCGATGATGCTATACCCCGTAATATTTGTACCGGGATCAACGCCCAAAATCTTGATTTTTTCTTGATCCATACTCTAGCTAACGAATCTTCCTCAGTGATGGTCTTTGATAGGAAGCGAATAAAAATTTCACTTCTACTAAAAATTACAAATCCCCTAATTGAGGTCTTAAGAGGATTTCTTCTACTACTGCGGATGGGCTCATTTGTATTGCTTGCCATACGGCAATGGCAATATCGTTTGCTTCCATAAGCCGAGCTTTAGGAAGGTCAATTCCTGTCCATGAATCTGACCAAGTAGCTCCGGGTAAAATTGAAGTAACTTTTATTCCCTTTTCTTTCAATTCCTCCCGTAATACTTTGGAAAAGCCTAGAAGGGCGAATTTGGATATGCTATAAGAACCTCCATTGGGGTATGCTTTGAGGCTCGCGACAGAACACATATTGAATATATATCCTGACTTCTTGGCAATCATGCTCGGTAAAAGCTGTCGTGTAAGATGATAAGCGCTATAAAGATTAGTATCTATCATTTTTTCGAGCATTCCGTCTTCTTCCTCTGATACATTTCCAGGCAGGAAGACACCCGCATTATTGATAAGTATATCGATTTCGTTCCACTTACTGAGTACAAATGAAGCAAAGTTTATTACTTCTTCTTTAACACTTACATCGCATTGAAAGGTGAGCACTTGTTGCGATGGATTTTCGGAAGTAAGGACCTTACTCATCTCATCTAAGTCTTTCTGATTCCGAGCGCAAATGGCAAGATCTGCTCCCTTTTCATGCAATAATTCTGCTATAGCCCGCCCTATTCCCTTAGTTCCTCCTGTGATTATTACGTTCATTCTTTTACAATTCCTTGACTGGTAAAAATAGCCTAATTTCGCGCTTTTATAGCCATAACGAATGAAGTGATTTATGAATTGGACTGGCTTTCAATGATTTGTTCGTAGTCATCTTGTTTAATGTTTTAATCACTTCAATAGAAAAGCAAAAAGTCTATGCAGCTGATTAGAGATTTTGGGAAGTTTATAGCATGGTTGCCGGATATTTTTTCTAAGCCAGAAAACTGGGGGATGTACTACAAAGAAACCATCCGCCAGATGTATGATATCGGGATCGGTTCATTGCCTATTGTGTTTATAATTAGTGGATTTATAGGAGGGGTGACAGCAATCCAATTTTCGTATCAACTTCAGGGGACTATGATTCCTTCTTATTATATCGGCTATATAGTTCGTGATATCATGCTTATCGAAATGGCGGTAACACTTACTTGTATTGTATTGGCAGGCAAAGTTGGTTCTACTATGGCGGCTGAAATCGGAGGTATGCGGCAGAAAGAGCATATTGACGCAATGGAAATAATGGGAGTGAATACTGCCTCATATCTCGTAATGCCTAAAATGATCGCTTCTATTCTGATTATTCCACTGCTCGTTAGTGTTTCTGCATTGATAGGCATTGCTGGCGGTTATGTTGCAGCCGTATATGTTGGGGGGTATTCGAGTGTAGATTTTACGAGAGGTTTGAGATCCTTCTATGTCCCCTTCAATGTGACTATTATGTATATAAAAGCATTTGTCTTTGCCTTTATTATTACATCAGTTGCATGTTATCAGGGATATTTTGTAAAAGGAGGGAGTATAGAACTTGGAGAAGCAAGTACAAGAGCGGTAGTATTTGGATCTATTTTAATATTAGTGGCAGATCTCATGATTGCCCTATTGCTGATGAGCTAATAAGAGTAATATGATAAAGGCAGATGGCATAATCAAGCGATTCGGAGACAATACGGTTTTAAGAGGTGTTGATTTTATTTTTGATGAAGGGAAGACGAATCTTATTATTGGGAAATCTGGTGCGGGTAAAACAGTATTCCTTAAGATCTTAGTGGGTTTGTTTGAACCGACAGATGGCGCTGTTTGGTATGATGATATTAATCTCTGTTGCATATCTCGAGCTGAGTTACGAGATCTAAGAATGCAAATAGGAATGCTATTCCAAGGTAATGCGCTTTTTGATTCTATGACAGTAGAAGAGAATATTCGATTTCCCCTTGATATGTTTACAAAACTTACTCTAGGTGAAAAACTAAGAAAAGTAAATTTTTGTCTCGAAAGAGTAAGCCTAGAAGGAAGCAATCATAAATATCCTTCTGAAATCAGCGGAGGGATGCAGAAGCGAGTTGGTATTGCAAGAGCGATTGTGCTTGATCCGAAGTATTTATTTTGCGATGAGCCGAACTCAGGCTTAGATCCTAAGACAGCCATTACAATAGACGAATTAATTAGTGGTATCACGAAGGATAACAACATAACTACTGTTATAAACACCCACGATATGAATTCCGTGATGGAGATAGGCGATAAAATTTGCCTCCTTTCAGAAGGTGAGTTAGCATGGGCGGGAGGTAAAGGCGAGGTTTTCAATAGTGACAATGAAACCTTAGTTAATTTTATATTCGCTTCACCATTCCTGCAGCGCTTGCGTAAACAAGCTTTGACACATTAATAATGAAGGAGGCACAGGATCATTTTTCTCAAGCTTCCGAATCGTATCGAACCTTCCGACCTGAGTATCCTCAAGAATTATATAATTGGATATTGGAATATTGTCTGATTCGAAATAGTGCATGGGATTGTGCGACAGGGAATGGACAGGTTGCTAAAGTCATAGCCCAATATTTTGATCAAGTGATTGCAAGCGATATTAGTACGCAACAATTACAGCATGCTCATCAAGCAAATAATATCTTTTATCTTCAAGGTAGAAGCGAACAAACGCATTTTTTGGATTCATCATTTGATTTAATTACGGTGGCTCAAGCGATTCATTGGTTCGATCATACCGCGTTTAATAAGGAAATCAATCGTGTATTGAAACCAGAAGGGAACCTAGCTATTTGGGGTTACCATTTGCTTAGAATTAATCCAAAGGTCGATGCTATACTTGATCACTTTTATCATGAGATTGTAGGCCCATATTGGGCAGATGAGCGGAAGCATGTGGATCTACGTTATGAAAGTATCTCCATTGATATGCCTCTATTACATAGTAGAGATGACATGTCTATAGAAGTAGAATGGAATAGGAGTCAATTTTTTGGATATCTTTCTACATGGTCAGCAAGTAAGACTTTTGCCGTCGAGCGAAATAAGAATCCAGTTATCGAAATTCAATCTCAGGTTGAAGAAATCTGGAAAGCGGAAGAAATCCTGACAGTTCAATTCCCACTTTTTGCCAAATTGTATCGAAAAATTTAATTAAAGTTCACAAAGTGAAGATTTAGTTTTAGCATCAACGTTACTTACTATAATCATAGAATATGAATGTCCGTAAAGATACCTAAGCGCAAATAGGTTTCACTATGGCGTGTATACTTGTATCAAAAAGAGATATGAGCATATTAAGATTTATGGAGGACTTTCCAGATGAGCGCAGCTGTCGCATTCATTTTAAAGCACAAAGAGAGAAAGAAGGTGTACTGTGTAAGAAATGTAGTCATACCGAGCACTATTGGCTACAAGGTAAAGAGCAATGGCAGTGTAATAGCTGTTCTTTTAGAACGACTTTACGGAGTGGAACGATGCTGCAAAGCAGTAAGCTTCCTTTTCAATTCTGGTATTTGGCAATAGCCTTGATGACGATGACGATGACGATGACGATGACGATGACGATGACAAAAAAGGGTTTTCTGCATTAGAAATGCAACGTCAAATAGGTCATAAAAGGTATGAACCTATTTGGTTTATGATGCACAAGATAAGGGCAGCAATGGGGCAAAGAGATGATTTAT
>JBLIDB010000074.1:0-20589 GCA_047634015.1 Saprospiraceae bacterium | reverse complement strand
CTAATCTTCTCAATAGACTTACAAGAACTATGGTAGAGGCAAGATTGTCAAGGGTGGCAGATAAAAAGAAAGCAAGAATACATATGAGCCATAACATTGTCTTTTTATTGTTGGTTTTGATACGCCTTGTAATTACTGAAAAGCCTTTGTGCAGATCAACAAGCTCCACGATCGTCATTGCTCCGATTAGAAATATCAATATCTCCGCTGTCTTTCCTATATGGTGGACAAGCACATTTTTAAGCCCGTCATAATAATCTCCATCTCCTTGTATTGCATGACCATGATGATCATACAAGTCTAACTGTCCCAGCGAAACAAACGCCCAACACATGGCACCCATTATTAAGGCAGGAACTGTTTTATCTAATCTGAGGGGATGTTCAAATACTATTACCAAGTATCCAATGATAAAACAAGCGATAGTAGCAATTAACATATAATCGTAGTTGTAGTAAATTGATAAATAATCTTGGAAAGTGATCGTACTCCTCTTTTGGCTCACTTAAGATTTGATGAAAGTCTTAATCTCGTAATCGCTCAAATTGATCTCGCTATTACATCACTTCAATAAACGCAGCTTAATAATAGAGAAATTCTTTAGGAATGAAAACCTTGACATCGAAAAGCTGCAAATAATTTCAGCTGCAAAGGCATAATACTTGGGAATACTAAACAATGAAGTAATTTAGGCATTAAAAATATAACTATGTGCGACTCATTGACAATCAACTATCTACCTATCTAAAAGGCAGAAATAAATATAAACTTCATCCTGATAATCAAGCTACAAAACCCTTTTTTTCTTTAGAGTACAGTTATTCTCTCCAATCAGTCATTTCTTAAAGTACTTCGATCTAAAAAGGCAGTCTTCGGAAAAGCAACGCCGTAAATAAGCCCTTCTAACCAGAATTCAACCTCAACATCCTGATTGACCTCAAAAACATTAAAAAATATATCTTTTATCATTGATGCTCCTGAGGGAATAACATCATAATCGTACTGTGCTGTCTGTAGATAGGATATATAGTCTTCGGAAGATTTGATATCTTTAGAGATCCAGATGTTTTCATCCATTATATAAAGAGTTGGTTCTACAGAAGAAATAAGTGCTGTGCCAGCCGACGTACCCGCGGAAACTCCCGACAACAGACTGATTCCCACTCCAATACCCGCTAGCCAATTGTTTAATTTCTTCCTTTTTACTAATTTCTTTTGATCATCCTGAACCTCTTGGAGCGTCGTTTGGATATCATCAGAATGCCGAACTATGTCACCTGTATTTCTCATTACGAACTGACTTCTATCTACAGTAATATCATATGGTGAAAGATTAGTTACAACTGTTTCGAAAACGTATCGATCATCAATAATTCCGATAAAAGATATTTCAAGTTCTATAGTATCATCATAGACTAAGCCTGCATGGGCAATTGAATTAGATACCTTGGGTTCCAAGAATGGATTCTTCTTACTTGCACAACTCACAGCAAGAATGAAAAGAAAGAATGCAATAACAATACGGATTTTCATAACCGTCTGTAATACGCATTACGACAGATTGTTGTGTCTTTTCAGATCCATTTTAACATGACAATAATCAATAAGACTACATCCCAGCATTCTTAATATCTGAGAAGCCCATCACCTTAAGTTTATTTATAATCTTGACTCTTTGATCTCCTTGCATCATAATATCGTCTTCTTCGACACCTCCACCCACACCACAAAGGGACTTCAGTTTTTTGCATAGTTCTATGAGTGCATCTTCGTCAGCAAATAGACCTTTGATGAGCGTTACGGTCTTTCCTTTGCGGCCTTTCCGTTCTACATAGACACGCACAGGAGAGGCATAGATTCCTTCTCCAGGGTCGCCTTTGAGGTCTTCTGCAGGAAGTTCTGGAGCATTCTCTGGATTGCCCAGGGATTGAAATGCATCCCATGAAAGAGAACTATTGTTATTTTTAGGCACAGTCGAATTATTTTAAGCTATTTACAAATATCATTCTTTTCGCATTGTCTTTCGACATTCAAAGAGAGAAGAAGTCTAATAACAATATATGCCTTCAGAAAGAATTAGTTTTGAGAATAAATTAGGGTATCAGTTATCTGCCAAAATTGATTACCCTCTCAGTAAAGGTCCTCATCCATTTGCGATTTTTGTCCATGTATTTACGGGCAATAAAAATCTAAAGTCTGCGAGACATATCAGTAGAGCACTCAATCTCAACGGCGTTGCTGTCCTGAGATTTGATTTTACGGGTTTAGGAGAAAGTGAGGGCGATTTTGCGGACACGAACTTTACCAGCAATGTCGAGGATATTATGGCTGCCGCCAAATATCTCGAAGAGCATCATCAAGCTCCCACGATAATCATTGGTCATTCTCTTGGAGGCGCAGCTTCATTATTCGCAGGAGCGAAGATAGATAGCATTAAAGCCATCGTTACGATCGGTGCCCCTTCATATCCTGAGCATGTCACTCATTTACTACAGGATGATTTGGAAGCGATAGAATCCCAAGGTTGTGCAAAGGTTTTAATCGATGGCCGCGAATTTGTAATCAAAAAACAATTCCTTGATGATCTTAGAAGCCAAGATCACATGGAAATTATAAAGAATCTAAGGAAGGCATTATTGGTTATGCACTCACCACAAGATTCTGTTGTAGAGATTGGTAATGCTGCAAATATCTATCACTTAGCACGTCATCCTAAAAGCTTCGTAACGCTGGATGGCGCCGATCATATGTTGACCAGTAAGAATGATGCATTTTATGCTGGTCAGGTAATAGCCTCCTGGGTGCAGCGATATGTAACTTTTTCCGAAAAGGAAAGATTACGAACTGATCAACAGGTAGTTGTAAAACTATCTAAAGAAGATATATTCACAGCTGATATTCAGGCAGGTAGACATGGATTTGTTGCAGATGAACCCGAAGAAGTAGGCGGATATGATTTCGGTCCTGATCCATATGAATTGTTAAACTCCGCACTTGGCGCATGCACAGCCATGACCCTTCAGATATATGCTAAGCGAAAGAATTGGGATCTCCAAGATGTCAAAGTGCATCTTAGTCATGGAAAGACAGCATACTATCACGAGGACAATCAAGATCTCGATGCTAAAACAAGCAAAATAGATCGATTCGAGCGTGTTATTGAGCTAATTGGTGACTTAAGCACAAAACAGCGTCAGAAACTTATGGAGATAGCGAACAAGTGTCCTGTACATAAAACACTGGCTACTCCACAGATATTTGCTACCAGATTGAGTGAAGAAACGGAGTGGAAGATCGAAAAAGGCCACTAATTGTTGCAAAAAGTAAATATCAAGGTGTGTAACAGCAAAGTAATGTCAGCTAATACAAAATATTAGCTCATTATATATATTTTTAGCATTATAATTATTATGCCAAGGATACTTTTAACGAAATGTATGCAAAGCTTTTAGAATATTTACGAATAATCAATAAACTTACCTCCCTATGAGAAATTTTTTATGGCTCGTAATCTTGGTTGGAATGGTGCTTTTTAGTTGGAAGATGTACACAGAACATGAACGCTGTTGCCATCAAATTGATACACCTACAAAAGTTGCAGAAACAATCAGCCCTACTGCTGTTCCTATTGCGGCTAAAGCAGCATGTACGACTGGTTATGTATGTTTCGCAGATAATAGCTGCGATCCAATTTTTGCTGATAGCTTTAATCGGCATCGAGACTCAATTCTGACGCTGATCCGGAATCGTCAAAAACTTACCATTACTGGACATTATCAATCGAGCGAAACTTACGCTGGAAGTTCCTCAGATTTAGGAATTTGTCGTGCTGAAACCATCCGGCGTAGATTCGGAAGTTCTTTGGCAGACGATCAGGTCGCTTTATCAAGTCAGCGCATTGTTGGAAGGGTTCTAGCTTCTTATGACAGGATTACTTACTCGATAGGAGCAGCAGATAAGGTTGTAGAAGATAAGACACTCATCTACTTCCCTTATAATTCGATAGACAAGCTATCCGATAGTGAGATAGAACGCTACCTGGACGATGTCGCAGAAAGAGTCATATCATCTGGCGAACGTGTTCAACTTACAGGTCATACAGACTCCAAAGGTGACGCAGAGTACAATATTGGCTTAGGCCGCAGTAGAGCAGTGGTAATTCGAAATTATCTGACCTCGAAAGGTGTCACACCAAATAAAATAGTAGTTCGATCAGAAGGTGAAACCGCTAAAGTAGCAACGAATGCTACAAGTGAAGGAAGAGCTCAAAACCGACGTACAGAACTACAAATCATTAAATAATATCTAAATCATAATAAAATGTTCTTATTAGCAATTTCATTCTGTTCTATTCCATGGTGGCTCTTAGCGTTACTACCATTCTTGCTAGGTCTCTTGGCTGGATGGCTATTATGGGATAAGTCTAAATCACAGATAGACGAAATCAAGGCTCAAATCGGCGGAAGCAAAACTCACATTAGCGGATTAGAATCAGATATAGAAGGATATAAAATACGTATCGCTAAGTTAGAAGCGGAGCTCGTTGGTTGTAATGGCAAACTTACTGCCTTAGACCAAGGAGGACTTAACTGGAAAGAGAAGCGTGCTGACCTCAATAGTCAAATAGCACTTCTTCAAGGACAGCTACGAGAAAAATCAAGTAGTATTCAAGGAATTGCATCCATTCCTGTAGTACCTCTCCCATTAATAAGCTCTGACGCCGGAGACGGTATGCATGCCTACACCAAGGCTTTAGGATCTGGCAACCTACAAATAGTTGAAGGGATTGGAACCAAAATGTCTGAATTATTGAAAGGTAATGATATCAATACATGGAGTGAACTTGGAGTACAGACACCAGAAGGATTGAGATCACTTCTTGATGGCATCAATGAATCTAAGTATCGCATTATCGACCCTGCCACTTGGCCGCAACAAGCTTCATTAGCAGCAGCTGACAAATGGGAAGAACTTATAGACTTACAGAAGAACCTTGATGGAGGAAAAGATACTGGCGGCGGTATTACTGATGCCAAAGTAGAAAAGATGCTTATTAATATAGGCGCCATCAGACGATTTAAGAAGGATGATCTTACTGCTATCGAGGGTGTCGGACCAAAGACAGCTCAATTAATGAAAGATCAAGGAATAGAAACTTGGCAAGCACTTTCTGAAACTGCTGTAGACAGAATACAAGGAATCCTCAATGATGCTGGATCAAGATTTAAGTTATCAGATCCTGGAACATGGCCTAAACAAGCGGGTATGGCAGCAAGAGGAGAATGGGATGAATTACAAGCATACCAAGATTTTCTTAATGGCGGGAAGGCATAAGAATTTCCGATAATTCAAATACGAAAAAGAAAAGTCTTGCATATTGCAGGGCTTTTTTTGTTTGTAGTGGCAGAAGTCAATACTCCTTTCGCTACAACCCAAACCTCACCCTATAACTCAGCGTAGGAAGCAGCGGCAATGCATTGCGCATTTGCCGACCATTATTTTCAGGAAAATCTGGATCTTCAATATCATAGAGGTAGTAAATATTTTGGCGATTATAAATATTTTGAACTCCAAAAGTCAAATCTTGTAAGACTTTTTCCTTTCCCCAATTATATCGAATCCCAAGATCCAATCGATGGTAAACCGGAATTCTTATTCCATTGATAGAAGAGGATACTTGCGTCTCAGGAGTATAACTTATATCTATAGGTGAAAAATTAGAACTCGTGGTATATAAAGTTTGAGTAGTCCCACTTGAAAACTTGAAATTAGCATAGGCCCACAACCCTTTCTTAAAGCGATAAAATCCATTAAGAACAATGCTATGCGGTTGATCAAATCGATACGGATAGTATTGTCCTGAATTTAGCTCGACATTTCTTCTTTGAGCATTTGTAAAAGTATATGATCCATCTATTCGGAATTGTTCTCTCTGTAAAGTGAAGTCCAGATTGAGTCCAAAGGCCCTCCCCTTACCGACTAAGGCAAATTCTTCCCATCCTACAGCTACTAGATCTCCGATATTAGGTAGAGATATAATATCATCAAATCGCAGAAGATTACTTTGCTTTTTATAATATACAGAACCCATAAGATTCATATTCTCAGAAGCTTGATGACGTATTGTAATATCGATTTGTTGCCCGACTTGAGGTTTGATTAAATCCGTAGATGGCACCCATAATTCGTTTGGGAATCCAATATCTGAGGAGGAAATCAGATGCAATGGTTGTGCAATTCTATCGTAGGTTAGAATGAACGCCCAACGTTTATTAACATACCAATTGAGTTGAAGGTTAGCCATCCAGAGATGGTATAAGAATCCAATATCCAATTCTTCATTCCTGCCTCTATAATGAGTGTATCTGGCTCCCACATTTAGTAAAACATTGGATGATAGGCTATATCCATATGATCCATGCACGGCGGTCTCAATACTGGTATAACTTCCATCCGAAAAATCGTTAAAATCATCAACAATATCGTCTATTACATCTTCCGTATCTATACGACTCTGAGAATTTTCGACACTTCCTAATCCTGGACTATACTGACGCTTCTTAACACCCAAACCCATTTTTATTTTATCTCCCCCATCTAAGTAGATATCAATATTATGATCCAAACCGATATCAGAGATCGCTGTTGAAAAGAGACTTGCCGATACGTCGAAATCGGTCTCTCCAGAAATCAGGTCTTCCATATAGAAATCACTAATAGCATAACTGCCATATTTGAATCGATTTCTACTCAGTATAGTATTAGAAAACACTTTCTCTCCATAGATATGATTCCACCTTACCGCGCCCATATGATTTCCCCAATCTAAATCGTAAGAAACGATATCGTCAAAATAAACTTCATCAAAAGAAGTACCAAAGGAGCTTGTATTATCATAAAGTCGATCCGCACTCTTGAAGTAAGTAGCATAAATTCGGTTCTTCGGATCTATAATATGATTTATCTTAAGGTTAATATCATAGAAGTAATGATTGCCTGCACCTTCATTAAAGTTTTCAACTTTATTCTTTTTAGAAAAATGGATGATAAATGGATCTAAATGTGATCGACGAAATGCTATTATGAGCCCTGTTTTATCTTTAACAATTGGACCATTGATCATAAAGTTGGTTGCGATAGTCGAAAATCCCATATCCATATTCCAATTACGGAGATTCCCTTCTTTCATTCTAATATCTACAACAGAAGAAATTTTAGTACCGTATCGCGAAGGCATTCCTGATTTATAAACAGTAGAATGATTGATGACCACGGGATTGAATACAGAAAATAAACCAAGCGTATGACTGGGGTTATATATTTCTACTCCATCATAAACGATTAAATTTTGATCTACACTCCCGCCCCTCACATGCAATCCTCCTACCCCATCAGCACCTGTAGTAATACCCGATTGTCGATATAAATATTGAAATAGATCTGGTGTTCCTCCGGTACCAAAGACAGTCTTAAGGTCCCGATCTAAAATATTGGAAGAGGTACCAATATAATCTTTGATGTCACGATTCAACTCTTGAGTTATAATAACTTCATCCAGGTCAATATCAGATTCTAATTCTACCAGAATTGGTTTTCCTTTTACATCCTCCAATAACATTTCGAATACCTTATATCCTATATAACTGAATTGTACGGATTTGCTTTCTATAGGAATATTTGCGCTAAAGAATCCATATTCGTTGGTGTAAGTACCTGTTTGAGAGTCGTTATCATATGCAGTAGCATTGACTAATGTTTCCCCGCTCTTCTTATCAACTACAGTCCCATAAAGTCGTAACATCTTTCGAAGTGTAAGGTCACTACCACTTATTTTATATTCAACGCCATATGGTTTCAATAATTCTGATAGTATGGATTTTAAGCTAGCTTCTCGAGTATCTATACTTGCCCTGCTGTTACTACTAAAATAATCACTCTTAAATCCAACACTAAGTTCATGTTGCGCGGCGAGATCGAGCAGAATATCTGTTACTGGAACATCTGAATATACCTTTCCTTCTTGGCGATTCTGAGCGGAAGCACAAATCGTAAAAAACAGACTAAAGACTAATATTAAAAGCTTATTGACATTGATCACCATCCAGTACAAATGAAGTATCCGCTATTGTACGAACACTTAATTGAAACTGGGTAGCAATGGACTGTATTACTTCAGAAATGGTCTTTACAGGTATTGATGTCGTTTTTTTGCAGGTACTTAGCGTATTATTAGAAAGCTCAATTTGCACGCTGTAATACTCCTCGAGTTCATTAATTATAAACCCAAGCGATTCTTCCTTAAAAACAAAACGGCCAGACTTCCAAGGTTCTTGGATTGGATCTCTAAAATCAACTTGTTTTATCTTCTGATCAGATGGCCTATATGCCGCTGCATTGCCCTTTTCCAAAACTATTTCGTCGTATTCATTGGACATAGACACTCTTCCTGTCGCCACTTGAAGTTCAATCGTTCCATCTTCGGATCCGCCAATAGAGAAGGAAGTTCCAAGGACGGTAACGAGGGTTTCATCTATACTTACTAAAAACGGATCTATCTCGTCTCGGGCAACCTCAAAAAATGCTTGTCCTACAAGAGAAATTTCACGCGTCTGATCTTTTGCATACTTAACCATCCCACCTTCTCTAAGCCAGATTTTACTTCCATCGGTTAGATTTATAATCTTAGTACCATTAGTAGCCGCAATAGTCTTGATATTATCGATTCCATCAATTCCTCCAGAATTGAAAAGCCAAACTCCACCGGAGATCAGTGCGATTATACTTGCAGCAACTGCCAAATATCTGGGCACTAGAAATCTGACTTTTCCAATTGGTTTTACGATTGGAGATTCTGAAAGAGATGTTTCTATGTTCCTTTTCTGCGAATCAGAAGTTATTCGTAAATGTATTCGATTTAATTCTTGGTCTACATCAACTTCGGGAATATTTTGCATAGGAGCACCCAGTTCCCATGAGAGTCTTATCTCATCTGACAATTGTTGATGCTCAACATCAGAACTCAGATAAGCACCTAACTGCTCATCCTCCTCCTCTGAAAGCTCCCCAGTGAGTTGTTTTTGTATAAGCTGTATGTAAAAGTCTTTATCCATATATCTTCGGGTTTACACTATGTATCTTTAGTATGGGTTTTCCCCTATTAGGAATTGAATTAATAATAGGACGCTTATTAATCCCATCCGTTTTAGTTCTATTCGTATTATTTTTAAAGCTTTTGTAATATGATTCTCAATAGTCTTCGTACTTATATTAAGCCTTTGTGCTATCTCCTTGTGTGAAAGGCCTTCATCCCGGCTCAAGCAATATACTTGCTGGCATTTATCAGGTAGCGAAATAATCGCATCCTTTACGATTTGGGACATTTCCTTATAGGCCAATGTATCATTATCATCAACGGCTACATTCTCTGTGATCGGCGTTATATCATAGGATATACGATTGGTCTTACGCAAAGCGGCCATACTTCCATTGATCACTGCTCTCCTTAAAAAATACTTTATCGAGTATTCAATCTCAATTTTTTCTCGTCGATTCCATAGATCCAAAAATACATCCTGAATGATGTCCTTTGCTCTATGTTCATCTTTCAAATATGTAAATGCTATGGTAAACAAATACTTATAATAAGAACGGAAGATTTTATCAAAGGCTGCTCGATTTCCATCCTTCAAGGACTGCAATATAGCCTTCTGTTCTATATCCATATGGAATGAGAACCTTTAGTGAAGAAATTATCGCCCTTTGACATATACAGCGAAGATAATGGATCAACCCGAATATTGCATTAGGCCTGTAAAAGAGAGCCTAATATGGAACAAAGACTGATTATGGTTGAATAGGGAGACTACGCATATTGTAACCAGCTACTATCACTATTATAGTCGCTTATTGGGTTTACAGTACTATGATTATGATAAGAACTGACTAAACTATGTAGTTCATGACGGACGGTTTCGATGCTATTATCTATTAGATCTGATCTGAATCCTTTAATACCCAAAACAAGAGCATGATTTGCGCATACGATTCTACTTATAATCTTTCCAATGTCTATGAGCTTACGCTGTGACAAGGGTGTCATAATTTCAAAATCTACAATTTCTTTAAAATACCCTACGCTATTTTCAGTCAATCCGAAACCAGAAAGAAATTGGAAAAGGTTTTTAATTTTTGCCCGTTTCGCCAATTTCAAAACACCATCGGCGATCTGAGTATAAAGCATTTCATTAGAACCTTCAAATATCTGAAAGGGGCGTGAATCAACAATGCCACGTCCTCCAATATTTTCCATTTTATATCCATTAGCACCACTCAATTGAGTAAGTGTTTGAGCAGATTCCTGCATCAAGTCTGTAACATATGCCTTGATGCTATTCGCCTCTACAATATCTGTTGCAAGATTATTTTCTATCCCACTATAACTGGCACTCCTGTGGCACATTCCAGAACAGATAGTAAAGGCATTCTGGATTTTTGAAATTTGAAATTTTACTTGATCTAAGGCTAATAATGGCTTTCCACCCACGTGTCTTTTAGTACAGTGCTCCAGCGCTTCATCGAGCATCCGTTTGATAAATCCCATACCCATTCCGGCAAATTGATATCTACTTCTATGTAACATATCCATTAGCAGTTTGAGCCCTGTCGTTTCAGGTATTAGTTTATATTCCTTCGGTACTTTTATATCAACAAGATTCTTTCCATAAGGGATTGGGTATAATCCCAGATTGTTATAATACTCCTCGACAATTATTGCTTGATTTTTCTCATGTTCATCACTAACAAATAAGTCTATATCTCTACTTAGATCTCCACTTTCTCTTTGATTTCGACAGGTCATTATCCAATAATCGGCCATTCCTGTCAAACCCTGCCAATGTTTTACTCCCTCAATATGATAGTCCACCCCACATTTGACATTTGTCGTCCTCATATTAAGCGCATCACTACCATAATCTGGTTCTGTAATCATGAGCCCCCCCATATTCTGCTGCGTCAAAAAACGACGGAAGATGTTTCCCTTTATTGAATCTTGACCATACTTGGCAACAGGCTCAAGAAATAATGCAATATTAATTCCAAACGTTAGAGACAAGGGAAGAGATTCATACGAGGCCGCTTCAAGTAAGCCAAGACATTCCTTGACATAACCACCTCTCCCTCCATATTCACTTGGGATTGCCACAGATAATGGATTCGTCGCCATAATATCACGCAATACTAAAGCTGGAAAACCTCTCTGCTGAATGAAGCACTCAATGTTATTCCTTTGGTAAAAAACACTTTTGAGCGTTGATTTAAATGACGCTATAAAGGCATCGAAACTCTCTTTTTTGTTAACTTTCAAGTCTGACATTATTTCATTATTTCGTATCATTTCTTCCTCAATATTTAAACATAACGTCATGTCAAAAGTTCTAAGATTCTCAAAAAAGGGGAGTGTATAAGCAAATTCGCTGCATTACCCGTTTCCTCATACTGCCAAACCTTGATTTTCTTGTAATTCTACAAAAAATTGGCATTAGGTCGTAATGTTAATTGATTAACAGGGAAATCAAAGTGATAAGAATCATACCTCTTAGTAATACTCATCATGACGACTATGGTAGGAGAAGTTCCATGTAATCCGAAGTTCCCTTTTCATAGAGGAAACTATCCTGATTATTTTCAATAACATTTTAAAGATTCTTTTTAAGCTATTCTATTTCTTATGCCAATATAACTATTACTAACGAACGTCAATAACACTCTTTCTAAATGTTCTTATTTGTTTCCCTCAATAGGTTCTATCCTAAAATCATATTGATATAACCCAGGAGGCATGGTATATTCAGGATGCACTAATCTGCCCCAAGAATTATCGCCACCAACACCCATTTGTTTATGATCTATATTCCACAGGATATAATCTCTGGGAATTAGCATAGCACCATGTTTTGATGATACCGGAACCAAGCCAGAAGCGGATTCTGCACCATGGATACCAGGCTGGAAGTCCAAATCTTCCGCGGACAATTGCCAGGCACTCATAGATAAAGGGGCAATACTTCCACTCACTTTAAGCCCTTCACCATTTTTGTCCACTAATTTCATCCATCGTACGTCTGTTTTATTACCGGATTCCTGAGGTCGAGAATATTGATGTAGTTGACCCCAAACCGTCCCTCTCCAAATAGCAATCTTTCCAGACGACTTTCGGTCGGCATATGTTTCATGCGGCCCGCGACCATACCAAGACATAAATTGTAATGCTTCATTTACCTGCAACTGTAGTCCAACTCTAGGGATATTAGGAAGCTTATCGTTACCAACAGAAAGTTCATAATGAACGGCAATCATTCCAGATGGATAAATCTTATATGCCAAGGAAAGCTCTGTAGACAAGGAGTCTTCGAATGCATATTGGACATCCATCTCACAATACGCTTGCGTACAATTTAGATTTTCCAATTTACTTTTACTATTCTGATTTGAAGACTTCCATATTTTGGCCCAATGATGCATCCCATTTCCTAAATCATTATCAGTAGGTGGACGCCAAAAATTGAGTTTAAGCCCTTTCTCAATAAGCACATTGTCCTTATACTCATAGTGCAACATCTCCCCAGTACTTTCATCAAAGTTCGCTGTAAAATCATTTCCTCTAAATAAGATTTTCCCTTCTTTCCTAATAAGTTGAATGTTACCATCCACTTCCAGGTAATTATCCTCCCGAAGAAAGTAATCACCTTTGATTCTAAATTGCTCCCAGGCGATTTCATGATTTAGTGGTATTAAATCAGTAGCGGTATGATTACGTGCTTCAATTCTTATAAAATATTCCTTATTATCCTCTATTGTAATATCCTCGGCATGAATTCGAATCGTGCCGGACTCCTGTGGCATAATCTTTAGCACTCCTATATCCCCATCTCCTATTTCTATTCCATCTTCTAATAAATGCCATGAGAAATTGACATCATCAAGGTTTTTAAAAAAATGTTTATTTATAATTCTATAAACACCCTTCTCCCCACTTACTACTTCAATTTTTATAGGTGCGTACACCTTTTTTACCTCAAAAAGATGAGGATGTGGATTCCGATTAGGATCAACCAATCCATTATTTAGAAAATTTCCATCTGTAGGTAAGCTTGGATGATAGTCATGGCCATAAGCCCAATACTTTTCACCTTTCTCAGAAACGTATTCTAAAGACTGATCCACCCAATCCCAGATAAATCCTCCTTGAAGAGCAGCATATTCTTCTATGACATCCCAATAGTCTTGCAGATTGCCAACACTGTTACCCATGGCATGACAGTATTCGATCATAATCGCAGGTCTTGCTGGATTAGTTTCCGCATACTTCCGCAACTTTTCAATGGACGGATACATGGGACAATATATATCCGTATAATCATTTAATTCTGCCGGTTCATATTGAACTAATCGTGTTGGGTCATTCTCTTTCAACCATTGATAGGTAGTTTCGAATACGCTTCCATGTCCTGCTTCATTCCCCAAAGACCAAATTATAATCGAAGGATGGTTTTTATCTCTATGAAACATGCTTTGTGTTCGATCCATATGGGCAGGAAGCCAGGACATATCGTTGCCTATTTGAGTTTCTTCGCTATTCGCCAGCGGATGACTTTCTATATTGGCTTCATCGATTACATACAACCCATACTGATCACAGAGTTCATACCAATAGGGGTTATTGGGATAATGTGAAGAACGAACGGCATTGATATTATTCTGCTTCATCAAGCGGATATCTGTCAACATAGACGCTTTACTGATTACATGACCATGCAGTGGGTCTGTCTCATGTCGATCTACTCCTCGGATATTGATTGGTTGATCATTAACAAGTAACTGACCATTCTTAGCTTCAATAATTCTAAAACCAATTTTCTGTTGAACTACTTCTATTACAGTGCCGCTTTCATCTAATAATGAAAGAAAAAGAGAATATAAATCAGGCGTTTCAGCACTCCACTTTTTTATATGATATTTAGAAAGTAGTTCTCCAAAGTAAAAAGATGATTCATCCTCAACGTTTCTTTCATCCAATAATATTCTGTTATACTGCTCATCAAATAATTCAAGTTGAATCGTATAATCGGAATCTCTGTTTATAGCACTTTCTAAAATATATTCTACTTCTAATTCCCAATCGGTACCGTTGGCAGGCATCCTTTCAACCTTGACAAATAGATCATTAAGGTATGTTTTAGGAAGCGCATAAAGTTCTACACTTCTCTCTATGCCAGACAATCGTAACATATCCTGACTTTCGATATAGCTGGCATCACTCCAGCGGTGTACCTGAATAGCAAGTGTGTTTTTTCCTTTGCGTAAAAACTTCGAAACATTAAACTCTGCTGGCGTTTTTGAGCCTTGAGAAAACCCAACAGGCTCTCCATTTATCCAAACATAAAGCGCAGACTTCACTGCGCCAAATTTTAATATCACTTCTCTACCCAACCAAGAATCATCTACATCAAAGGATCTTCGGTAAGAACCTACAGGATTATAAGTCTCTGGCGTCTTCGGCCAGTGTGTCGTAAAAGGATATTTCTCATCGAGATAAATAGGATAATCATAACCATAGACTTCCCAATTCGCGGGAACGGGAAAATTAACCCAAGTACTATCATTATAACCCACACTATAAAATTCTTTTGGGCGGTCTTTAGGATTTCTAACCCAATTGAATTTCCATAATCCATCCAATGACTGAAACCACTTGGAGTTTTTTTTTTGTTTAGTACTGCAAGCTCTTTTGATTCATAAGGATACAAATCGGTGTGAGGCTCTAATTTATTAATTCCGAAAACCTCATGATTCTCGTGGTACTCCTGAGCATCAATTGTAAGCTGAAAAAAGAAGCCATACAAAATGACTAAAACCAAATATTTACGAATGTGAGCGTTACTTTGCATCTAAGATACTTGAGTGCAGAAATTAAAAATATCCTCCTTTAATACGAATCGAAGATTCTCAATTAGAAAATCGGCATTGACTTTAGTAAATATCATTGGTGGTTTGATCTTGATAACATTATGATGCGGACCATCAGTACTCATTAGGATACCACGGCTTCTCATCCGATTGGCGAGATAGCTCGCTTCGAGATCTGCAGGCTCTAACGACACGCTATCTCTAACCAGCTCAAACCCCAAGAATAAGCCTTCTCCTCTCACGTCCCCTATAACCTCAAATTCCCTCTTTAATTCTCTCAGTTTTTCTTTTAGATAATTACCGACGACTAATGCATTCCCTTGGAGCCCTTCATCTTTAATTACTTGCAATACTTCATATCCGATAGCACAGGATACTGGGTTCCCCCCAAAAGTATTAAAGTACTCCATACCATTGGAAAATTCATCCGCAACTGCCCGTGTTGTAACTACAGCGGCCAATCCATGACCATTTCCTATGGGTTTGCCCATCGTTACAATATCAGGAACGACATCTTGCAACTCAAAGCCCCAAAAATGTTTTCCTATTCTCCCAAATCCCACTTGTACTTCATCAGCAATACACAGACCACCTGCATCCCGCACACTTCTATAAATATGTTTAAGATATCCTTCAGGCAGCATTACTTGACCACCGCAACTAATTATACTTTCTCCAATAAATCCTGCGATTCCCCTACCCTTCTTACTTACTCTTTCAATGATAGAATTGGCATAATCAGAATATTCTCTACCAGGGTCTTTAGCATTTTTATGGATTCCTCTATACGTATCAGGAATCGGAAGGATATGCGTAAAATCTGGAGACCCAACACCACCACTGCCATCAAATTTATAACTACTCACATCTATACATCCCCCAGTATTACCATGGTAGCCTATCTCTATAGCGAGCATATCTCTCTGTCGGGAACAAGTCTTCGCCATTCGCAAAGCAAGCTCATTAGCTTCAGAACCAGAATTAACAAAATGAACTACCGATAATTCTGCCGGTAGTGTTTCCAATAATGCTTCCGCAAATCTTACAATATTCTGATGTAGGTATCTTGTATTTGTATTTAGAAGCGCCATTTGCTGCTGAGCAGCACTAACCACTCTGGGATGTTCATGACCTACGTGTGCAACATTATTGACAGTGTCAAGATATCTTCTGCCATTTATATCATACAGATATTGTCCATAACCCCTGACCATATGCAATGGCCTATCATATGAAATACTTAAGCTGGGTCCTAATATTTGTTTTCTAATTTCTATTATAGCTGTGTCTTGGATTTGTTCTTCAGCACGTTCTCTATTCAATTCAGGAATGAGCATTCTAGGATCTGGGCATATACTCAACCACGTATCTTTATCATGAGGATAAGCCACTCCCGGAAAATCTCCTTGCATACCCAAATCATCCAACATAACCTGAAAGTGCAAATGAGGTGGCCAATTGCCATTCACCTCATGTGACCCAATTCGAGCTACGAGACTTCCTTTTTTTATTTTTTGACCTACCTGAAGAGACTCAATAGAGTCCAATGACAAATGTCCGTAGAGCGTGTAAAAGGTAAGAGCATCACTTATATGATGTTGCAATATTATAGTAGGTCCGTAATTACAATCTCCTTTATTATTCGCAAAACTATGAACGACGCCATCCAAAGGCGCAAATACATTCGTGCCGGCAACAGACCATAGATCTATACCAAGATGTACTGTCCGCCACTGAGCGCCCTCATTTCCATTTGTTTGAAATGCATCAGAAGTATAGAATGGTCGTATCTCTCCATATCCTCCGACTCCTACATCTGCTTCATGATCTTCTAAGATCCGATTTATATGTCTTTGAAATTTCTGAGTCTCAAGGAAATTGGAATTATTGCCAAGCATTAAACTTCCGACACTTAAGTCCAATTCCAGCGTATTCTTATTTTCAAAATCTATTATAGAATGAATGTACATCTCGCTTTTCAGCCAATTCTGAAATTCACCCCGCTTCGAACATGGTTCCCAGCCACATGATCTTCTAAAAGTGTAATGTGCTAATGCCGGTGCAACATCTCGCCACTTTTCTAATAAATCCCACGCTGGTTCCTCACTAATCGACAGATAAGCATTACCTGGCTCTTGGTATCGATTCCAAGCAGCGCTCGATACTGTAATAAGCAAACGGGCCGCTATCAAAGAATAGAGGACTTCAAGCTCCTCTTCCCGTAACTTAAACTGCTCATGAAACCCTCGGATGACCTCAACAGTGGCATGTAAGGGGTCAGGAACATACATACATGCGTAAGCGCATGTAATAGCCAATTCATTGATCTTATGCGTATAAATTACATCTCCAAAATCTATAACCCCATCGATTGTAGAATTCGCAAAGTTGCTCCCGACTAAGAGATTATGCTCATGGGCATCATTGTAATTGACGCCCTTTCTAAGATGGGAAACTTTAGGAAGTGTCTCCGATTCAAATAAATTCCAAAAATAAATGGCGATTTCCTTGTGCTGATCCTTATGAATATATTCCAAATATTGTCGAGAATATAAAGTCTCAGATGGATCCCACTTGTAAAATCGATGTGCCTCTTCATGATCAAAACCTTCAAATGCCTTTGTCAACTGACCAACCGTTTTCCCCCAACAATAATAAAGCTCACGAGTACGCGGATTGACATCTGCAAGCATCCTGCCGGCTACCCATGATTGCAATCTCAACCTGCGTTTTGTTCCATGCACATCAATCAATGACGTTATATAAGCTCCTCGTTTATTAGGAAGCATAGATGGAATCGCAAATGGAAGGCTTTGCGCCGACAGATGCTCGATGATAGATTGCTGGAATTGCAATTCTTTTAGTGATGTATCATCTCTGCTTACTTTCAGGAGATAGGAAGTTCCATCTATCCCCGATAGCTTAAAATTAAAGTCTACTTCACCAGGTAAGACTTTAGCTGAAACATTAAGATTGAAGTACTCTTTCGCTAATGACGCGGCCTGCGCTTCGCTCACTACTAAGTCTTTGAAAGGTAGATTATCCATTATGCTTTTTGTTCAATAATCTAATGTACTTAAATCAATATTACTCGCTCAGCAATCATGATAAGAATAGCCGTATCAAATAGTATAACTAGTAATAATTAAATAAACAACAAGGAATATATTACTCAAAAAACATGTCACATAAGTAGGAACAAATATCATTTTAGAACTATATATTATTGATAATCAGATAGTTGTAATTATTTTACAAACTAATCTTCTTTTCCATTAGGGGATATCTCCTATTTAGAACACTGGTGTATGAATCACATAAATGCAAAGGCATTTCAAATTTATATCTCAATTCCATAACTACAATAAAAAGAAACAATGAAAAATAATTTTTGGATCATCCTAAGTAGCATACTCGTATTATTTTTGGTCAGTTGTCAAGAAGATAGCTTTACAGGAGGAATAGACGCACCAGCATCACATACAGTCACAAATCTTCATCGCACGTGCGCTACTTCTGAACATTGCCAACAACTTATGCAAGATCCTTCCTATGCCAAATTGCATGCACAAAAACTTAGAAAAGTAGCAGAAATGATCCTTTTGAAAAGTGGTGATTGCACAAGCCCTAAGATTATCCCAGTGGCAGTGCATTACCAAGGAGTAACAGGAATTCCCGATATCAGTTGTCTGCGTAGTCTCGCACAACAACAGATAGATGTCCTAAATAAAGACTTTACCGGAACGAATAATGATATCAATAAATGGAATCAAGCAGTCTCTTCATTCCAAGGAATAACTAATGGTGCTGTTTGTGCTCGATTTGTCCTTGCAAATGCTAATCACCCTACAGGATATGGAATCAATGATGGGCAACCTGCAGTAACTGTTAATAAAACTTCCGGTGATCAAGACAATAAATGGACTGGATATCTTAATATCTATATTCAAACCGGAACGGGTGTTCTTGGATATGCACCCTATGGAGGATCCGGGAATGGAGATGGTGTAGTAATAGAGGCAACAGCATTCGGGGCTGGAATTACTTGTGGTAGCATAGGGTCTGAAGCTCCTTACGACCTAGGACGCACAACTACTCACGAGATCGGGCACTATATGTTATTAGATCATATCTGGGGTGAGAATGGTGGATGTAGCGAAGATGATGGCGTTAGCGATACGCCTAATGCATCAGAAGCAAATTACGACTGTCCTAATTTAGGAAAGGTAAGTTGCAACTCAACAGATATGCATATGAATTATATGGACTATACAAATGATGCCTGTATGTATATGTTTACTGCCGGCCAAGCAAGTCGTATGACCAACTACATAAATTCTTCCTTGAGTTCTATAACCAACAATGCAAGTAATGTGATTATGGATAATGGCGGTGGAAGCACAGATGGTGATAGCACGGACGAAGGAGAAGATAATACAGGAGATGGTACTGATGAAGGAGAAGATACTGAGCATGACGAAACAGATGAAGAAAACAATACTGATGAAGATACTGGCGATACAGAAACTAATGGTGCGTGTGATCTCATTTCTATTCAAATAACACTTGATGAGTATGGATCTGAAACTACTTGGAGACTTAAAAATGAATTCAACGAGCTTATCGCCGAAGGCGGTCCTTACCAAGATGGACAAAGTGGGTCAGTAAAGATCGAAGAAGTATGCCTTGATGAGAATGGCTGCCACTCACTAATCATAAAAGATGCCTATGGAGACGGAATCTGCTGTGACTATGGCAATGGGAAAGTAGAAATATTGGATTCAAACGATAATCTTATTACGGCATCTGATGGATACTTCGGACGAAAAGACGAATTGATTGTATGCAGAGATAATCAAGGACTCTATAGGAAATCGGGTAAAAAAGAAGCTAAGAGCAAGAACAACAGTGGAAAGAAGAAGGGAGCGTAAATATTGCTTCATATGAGATATAATGAATAGTGCTTTCACGCTATTCTGAAAAGTAGTCTTGCTGCAAAACACTATGCCATAGGCCAAAGGATTTGTAGCAAGACTACTTTTGTCATTCCTATAGAAAGAGAGTGTAACTATTTTTTGTGTTAGACATTATCAAGAATTATTTGAATGATATTTTTTCATATCCCTCCTTTTTCTATTCAGAAAAAAGGAAAGCTGATCGATTTAGACAATATGTTAAATGGAGTTCATAAGGGAAGGGTATTTAATAAATGAAGTTAGAACGGTCTTATTATATGTTGCGTTAGGATTCAAGAAATCCTCCGTCATAATAACAACTTATATGGATGGTTTTCAAGACCGGAATTCACGTAGGGCCGGATTGCAGAATAGGCTTGCGCCATTTAACAAAGAGAATAAGTGACGGCCATATTGAAGACATAGCCATATCGCTCCATTCCTATGATTAAATAATTCTATTGAATTGGGCATTTAAGCATACCTAATATTTTTATAAAAAAGAGGCCTGTGTAGCATCATCCGCTGAGTTAGGTTTTTAAATATCCCTCTCTTCATTAAGTGACGATTATAACGATAGCAATATTCATCAAGATATGGGTGTAAGTCTTGCACGCTATGGTGTACTCCCCTTAGCCATGCCTTAAGCATCATAATACAGCTGTGT
>JBLIDB010000073.1:0-20623 GCA_047634015.1 Saprospiraceae bacterium | reverse complement strand
TACGTAGTTTTGAGCGGGCAACCAAACGAAGAAGGTTCCTATGATCTCGTCAACGTAACAACATTCAATGTTAAAGGAAATATTGGATGGTCTCAACAGTATATGTTCGATGATACATTAAAGGTTATAGATCTCGGAGATATCATATCTCTGGCAAGCGGAAATATTCTTTTCTCCGTAATACTAGATAAAGATTCACTCAATAAGGCAATTACCCTTGTTGATGGCGGTGGTAATTTTATTTGGTCCATGCTCACTGGAAAAACTACAGATCTTAAGAGAGAGAACGAAGAATCTTCCGAATTTCTTGAACTTCCTAGTATGAAAATGATTCATACGCATCGCGTAATGGGAGCTAACGGTAGTCCTGTAGTTCTGATGACCGCATTCAATGAAGATAAATCTATCATTAATGAAAGAGAACTTTCGATAAGTGCCGATATCAGTGGTCAAGTGGAAGACATGATCTTAGGAGCTGACTCAACGGTTCTTGTACTGGGAAGTACTTCGCACGATACACTTCCTATTGTCTTGACTAGGATGGATACTTTTGGAAGTGTTATTTGGAGTAGGAGTTACGATATATTGGTAGATCAACGGGAAGATCTAAGAGGGCTCCATCTTACGGAATTAGCCAACAGCAATATTGTTATAGTAGGAGGATTAGCCTCTTCTGAAAGGGAATCAAGAAGCGGATTTGTAATTACTACAGATCGCAATGGCATAGCACTAAAGACGGAAATGATTAGTAGCAATGCTACGAATCGCGAAATGTATCCTTCGGGGCTCGTGACAGTAGAAGATACTTTAGTAGTAATGGCAATAAAGTTATCTAATGGTTCAGATGTCATTACAGCGTTGATGAAGTATAACCTTGATAGTGTTATATCTTATGAAAGTCTGCTGGATACGACTTTGGCAACTATGATATATAGCGGTGATTTAGTAACTGTAGATAGTCAGAGCGTTACCTTTTTGAGCACTTCTCAATATGCTGAATTTGATAATACTGCACCTTATTTAGCGAAAGCTGGAAGAGCAGGAGATACGCCTTGCTATGAACCGACAATGATATTCACTTTCGATTCTGTCGGCGTGAGTCAAGATACATTTGCATGGCAGTTTACAGATATTGTTAATGATGACTCTATCAAGGTTGAAGTTATGTCATATGGGGCTTTTGATCCTCCACTACTTCAATTACCCGATACAGTCTACTGTCCTAATGACCCGATTAGTTTCAGATCAGAGGCGACGGTTAGAGGAGCTACAAGCTATCTCTGGGATGATGGAAGTACTGATAGCATAAGGATATTCATGGAAGAAGGAGAATTTATCTGTACGGTTACGATAGGAATTGAGGAGTGCTTTGTACTCTGCGATACCACTACTATTACTGTTATGGATGAACCAATGCTTTCTATCGCAAAGACTTCACAATATTGTGAGAACGGAATGATACTTTTGGCTGCTCAGGCTTCAGGAATGATAGTTAGTTATCAATGGAGTAATGGTTCTACTGATCGGACAATATTGGTAGATCAATCAGGCTCATATAGTTTAGTTATCGAAGATGTTTGTGGTATAGTGCTTGACACTGATGCTTCAGTTACAGATTCAGACTTATCTGGCTCTACACCTTTGAATATTAGCGTAGCTGGACCTGATTTGTGCAGTGAAGGAGCATTGTTATTGACTGCGACTGGAACCCAAGACGTTGGAAATCTATCTTGGTCTACAGGGTCTAATGCTGTTCAAAGTATCAGTGTCAATAGCCCAGGGACGTATACTGTTAATTATAATGCTGAATTTTGTCCTGGAGAGAGTTCCATAGAACTTACAGAAGCTGATTTTGATACAGCACCATCTGGCGAGATAGAAGGCATATGTAATAGTTCACAGACGTCATATGTCCTGACAGTAACTGGAAACAATATTATAAATAGAGAATGGTCTACGGGTTCAAATTCCACAAGTATAGCCGTTACCGAAGCTGGGGATTATAGTGTTACATTGACTGGACCTTGCGGAGATGAAGTGGATGTTCAAATTAGTGTCTCAGAGGAAGATATCAGCAATTGTATTATTATTGAAACAGAGACATGTCTCATATTTCCTAACGTATTTATTCCACGAGATCGGGAGGATATTAATAAAACATTCGGACCTAAAATAGATTGCCCTGTATCCAATTATGAATTAAATATTTATAATCGTTGGGGAGAGAAGATCTGGAATACTACAGATGTAAATACAAAATGGGACGGTTTGCTTGATGGTGACAGTGCTCCTGGTGGAGTCTATTTCTGGTGGGCGAGATACGGAGAAGAAAGTAATCCTATTGTGGTAGAAGGAGATGTAACCTTATTGAGATAAGTAGGTTAATAAGAAAAAGATCTGAATGGATACTTCAACCGAAGTATGGGATATAGTAGTTATCGGAGGGGGACCTACAGGAATCAACATCGCTGTAGAATCTAATAAAGCAAATCTTTCATGTCTTATTATAGAGAAAGGGATGTTAGTGAATTCATTATTTCACTTTCCATCCAACATGACATTCTTCTCTACATCTAAGAATCTGGAAATAGCAGATATCCCCTTTATATCGCATACAGATAAGCCTACCAGAAAAGAAGCATTAGAGTATTATAGAAGGATTGCAGAGAGCTATAAACTCAACTTAGCTCTATATGAAACAGTACAAACTGCTACAAAAAAATCAGACGGATTATTTCATATAACATCCAAGAAGAAGGACTATAAAGCCAAGCATATAGTTGTTGCCACAGGGTTTTATGATGTTCCACGTATGTTAGGGGTGCCGGGAGAGGACTTGAAGAAAGTCAAGCATTATTATGATGAAGCGCATCCATATTTAGGGCAGAATGTACTTGTAATTGGCGCTGCAAATAGTGCATGCGATGTAGCATTAGAAACCTGGCAGAAAGGAGCTAACGTTACGATGGCGATTAGAGGTTCTGAGCTTTATGAGAAAGTTAAATATTGGATCTTACCCAATATTCAAAATCGGATTTCGGAAGGGTCGGTAACAGCGCACTTCAATACAAGAGTTACCGATATAAAACTTAGGGAGGTAGTTCTTTCGACTCCACAAGGAGATATAACGATTCTGAATGACTTTGTGCTGGCGATGACAGGATATCTGCCAGATTATGATCTGATGGAGCGCTTGCAAGTACCCATCACCGATGATGAATATCGACTCCCAGTCTTCAATGAAGAAACACTGGAAACATCGGTAAAATGCCTTTATGTAGCAGGAGTCATTAATGCTGGAATGCGCACGAGTAAACTTTTTATAGAAAACACAAGACATCATCCGAGCTTAATCCTTAATCATATTTTGTCTAAAGATTGATTTATTCTTGAACGCGAGATTAGAAACAATAGATTATTCTATTTTTGTGCTCTAATCGATTACTAAAAGAATCATGGCAGAAAATACGAAGTCAGCAGCAGGAAAAAATTGGTTATACTTTGGTATAGCTCTTATTATCACGCTATTTATGCTTTTCTTTGTTAATCAGTGGTTCTGGGTAGGATTGCCATTTACGCTTACCTTCCTTGTGGTGGCCATGGATAAGATATAGATCTCCTTAATTATTCTGTTTTCAATCTTTGGTGACGTATCCGTTCTGAATCAATGTGATATGTATTTGTATTTCCTACATTTGTAGCTAAATATCTACATTGATTTATGATTTTACTTGGCGTTTACTTCGTGCTTTCTATACTTTTTTCATTTCTATGTTCTGTTTGGGAAGCAGTGCTCTTAAGTATAACTCCGTCATATATTGCCTCCCAACCAGCTGATAGCCAACTGAGTGAGGATCTCAAGGAGTTTAAAAAGGACATTGACCGTCCATTGTCTGCAATATTGACACTCAATACGATAGCTCACACAGTAGGGGCTATTATGGTAGGAGTTCAGGCAAGTAAGGTCTTTAGTGATGGTTTTTCTATAGGGCCAATCAATGGAGAGGCGTTGGTTGCGGGAATCATGACTATAGCGATTCTAATTTTATCGGAAATCATACCTAAGACTTATGGAGCCAACTCTTGGCGATCATTGGTGCCATTTACAGTTAGGAGTTTGAAGTTTCTATTAATGGTGTTGGCGCCTTTTGTATGGCTAAGCCAATTGATCACCAAGAAGCTGAAGAAAGACAAAGAGATGAGTGTTCTAAGTCGGGCGGATTTTCATGCCTTAACAACGGCTGGGGAGCAAAGTGGCGCCTTGAAAACAGCCGAATCTCTTGCAATTCGAAATCTTTTGCGTTTGGATCAGATTACTGTTGAAAGTATTATGACACCGCGAGCTGTAATGTTTTCGGCCAATGGGAGTTCAAGCTTGAAGGAATTATATGATGGTGATGAGGCTATTAGGTATTCCAGAATCCCAGTATTTGACGATAAGAGAGAAGATATAATAGGTGTATTGCTCAAGGATGATCTATTGAAATCTCTCTATGATGGGAAAGGAGGAGAACTTGTAAAGGATCATATCGGACCTGTGATATTTGTAAAGCAGAGTGATTCATTAGCGGCGCTTCAGGCGATGTTCATGAAAGGAAACAATCATCTTGCAGTAGTAGTGGATGACTTTGGGGCCCTTTTGGGATTGGTATCTATGGAGGATTTGTTTGAGACTATATTGGGACTTGAGATTCTCGATGAAACAGATGAGGTAGCAGACTTACAGAAGCATGCACGAGAATTATGGGAAAAACGAGCAGCCAAGATCGGGATTAAAACTACTTAAAAAGTTCTTAATAGAGGGGTTCCCCGTTTAAGTTATGTCCAAGAATCTCACTCATGTATTCAAAGAAAGGGCGAATAGCTTTATAGCTCTTGACTACTTCTTTTATGAAACTCTTATCTAAGACCTCTTTGTCTGTAAAATTTCGAGTAAAGAAAAATGACTTATACCTTAGAAGTTCAATCTCAGGATGGTCCTTGGAATAACCTTTTGGAGATGTTTTAACCGCATCGCCTTCTAAAGGATTGAAGTACTTTTTGATCGAAGCTTCTGACATTGCCTTTCGCATCGTTTTGGCATCAAGGTCTATATTTCCTCTTATCAATGCGAGATCAGATGGTGCTGGATTCCAAAATCCACATGCGACCAGACTTTCTCCCTTTTCAATTCTTAAATAGTATCCTCCTCTTAGATAGGGCTTTTCTCTGTTGAATGACATACTCATATGCTTATTATATGGAGTCTTATCTTTAGAAAAGCGTACATCTTTATAAATCCGAAATAGTTTGGATTTTTCAATCTGATCGAATTTATTCATTTCATCTGTGAGGGCTTTCAGGAACTCTTTACCATTGGCGAGCCATCCTTGATACTCGTCCTTATGAGCCGCAAACCATTGTCGATCATTGTTTCGCTCGAGGTCCTTTAGGAATTGAAATGTTTCAGGTAGGATAATGGCCATTGCCGTATAAGTTATTTAAAGCCAAAGTAACCACTTCCAAAACAAAACTGTTTACTTACTTGTCCATAATACATTGAGGTGATTTAAGAACTAAAAAAATGACTGTAAATAACCCATTGATCGCTAAATATCTGTCAGTCCAACAGTCAGAATTCAGCGTGGAGGTCCTTCCTTCTCAGAGACTCTTTCTCAGCGGTTTCTTTTGCTTTCGCAATCAAATCCCAGATGCTCAACTCTTTGAGATCGTTCAGCTATGTCTTGACGGTCAATCAGTAATTTTCGGCAATCAGTCAAATTCTTCAATCACTTCATTGTTGTAAAATTTGAGATTGGTAACTAATTCAATATGATTCGACTTCTTGTATCACTTTTAATTCCTCTCGGGATTCTTTCTGGGCTTTCTTTTTTTGTCATAGGTATCGTCAGAGATACTGGCGCACCTGATGAGATTCATCTGTTTCTCCAGTTCTTTTATGGCGCTGGGGTAGTATTGGTTCTTGGAGCTTTATTATTGACGTTAAGGTATTCTGGAATTCGACCTATTCAACGGCCTAAGTTAGTGAATGGAATAATTGGATTGGGGACTGTAAGTGCCTTCGTTATTGTCCTTAGCGGAATTCTTATAGGATTGGTGCGGTTAATATTGACAACAGTAAGTTGGGGAGGGATATCGACTGGTGATTTAGAATTAACGAGTATCTATGGCCTCTTAATCTTGATAGGACTCTTATTCATAAGTCTTGTTCATGGCTTTTTCTATGGTAAGTATAGATATAAGGTAGAGGAAGTTGACTTTTCATTTTCGAACTTACCAGAAGCATTTGATGGATTTCGATTAGTACAGATATCTGATATTCATTCTGGAACATGGGATAATCTCTCAAAGGTGGATAGAGGAGTTCAAATGATACAAGATCAGGAAGCTGACATGATCGTTTTTACGGGAGATTTGGTCAACTCTGATAAGGAAGAGATCAATCCCTTTATGCCGCTTTTTGCCAAGCTTAATGCCCCACATGGGAAATATGCCATCTTAGGAAATCATGATTATTATGGGCAACCACGAGATGCGGACCTTAGACCAGCTTATTATGAGGATTTCTTCAAGAAATATGAGACGATGGGTTGGGATTTATTACGCAATGAACATAGAATCATAAGAAAGAATGGATCAAAGCTTATCCTCGCAGGAGTAGAGAACTGGGGTGAGGGGAGGTATTTCCCAAAACGGGGTGATCTTGATGTCACATTAGATGGTGTAGGAGCATCGGACTTCTGTATTATGTTATCTCATGACCCCTCCCATTGGTCTCATCACATCCTAAACTTCAAAAAACAAATTGATCTCACCCTAAGTGGCCATACTCATGGTATGCAGTTTGGAATAAATTTATCATGGCTGCGCTGGTCACCTATCAAATGGAGATACAAGAACTGGATCGGTAGATATGAAGAAAACCAGCGCCAGCTTTATGTGAATCGAGGATTCGGCGTCTTAGGATTCTCGGGAAGAGTAGGAATGTGGCCCGAGATTACCGTGATTACACTTAGAAAGGATATGAGTTCAGCACTATTTGCTATTAACGACATAATATAATATTTGTGTGACAAATGACGTGGTCATGAATACATATCCATCGGATTCCGATTTATCTTTAGCCGCAGAAGCGGCAGTAACCTACAATGCTACTCCACCCAGATATGCACAGCTTACTGCTATATTGGAAGGGAAGAGTGTGATGAAGCACCAGATCGCTAGTGAGATGGACCTTATCAAAGTGACTCGACAGGGACTTCTTAAACATACAGTTTTAGCATTAGCTAAGAAGCTCAATATAAGTCTGGAGCGATTGAGCGATCTGCTACATATCAGGTTAGGAATTTAGTCGATGATACCTATGGCTACATTCAAATCGAATTTCCTCAGGCCTATGATATTCTCCAATTCAACGCCGAGTTACTCTCATCCAACTGGCGAACTGGAGTATATGGGGAAGAAACGCTACAATTCGGAACAGATTGGCTCAAACAAAATTCTTCTTTAGCATTACAGGTCCCCTCAGCTGTTCTAAACCATGAATCCAATATTCTTATCAACCCGAATCAATCCAATTTTAAGAACATCCGCATTACTGAAAAAGGGAAATTAGAGTTAGATGGGCGAAATTGATCGAACTCAGAGTGGAGTGTTTTAAAATTAATGCGATTTTTATACTGATTATCAGTAAGTTACAAAGAGTGCTTGAAAAAAGTTGATTAATTATATTGCTATAAGAAGCTTTTAAACCTACTTTTGCGGCTCTTTAAATAACACTATCAATATTAGATTGTGAATACATTAAGTTACAAAACACAAAGCCTCCGAAAGGAAGATGCAGTCAGTGATTGGTACGTTGTCGATGCAACGGATCAGAAAGTAGGGCGACTATGCACTACGATCGCAACTATGCTTAGAGGCAAACATAAAGCATCCTATACTCCTCACGTAGATTGTGGTGATAATATCATCGTAATCAATGCGGAAAAAGTGACCTTTTCTGGCCAGAAATGGAAGCAGAAAGAATACCTAAGATACTCAGGTTATACTGGAGGTCTTAAGAGTAGGACTGCTGAAGAAATGTTAGCGAAGAAGCCAGAAGCAATTGTTGAGAAATCAGTAAGAGGTATGCTTCCAAAGACAAAGCTTGGTAGAGCGATGTTTAGAAAATTATTTGTTTATACAGGTTCTGAGCATCCACATGAAGCTCAAAAGCCTAAAACTCTTAATGTTTAATTATGGAGACTATAAATACACTAGGAAGACGTAAAGCTTCCGTAGCGCGAGTTTATGTTTCTTCTGGAAAAGGAGAAGTAATCGTCAACGGTAAAGACTATAAGGAATACTTTCCATTAAAGTATATCCAATATGCTATAGAGCATCCTCTTACTTTGACTGAGAATAGCACGGCATTTACTATTAAGGTGAATGTTTCTGGAGGAGGAATCAAAGGCCAAGCAGAAGCGATCCGTTTGGGAATCACACGTGCTTTGATGAAGATCAATGAAGAATACCACGATGTACTTAAAGCGCACAAGTACTTAACACGTGACTCGCGTGTTGTAGAGCGTAAGAAGTTTGGTAAGCCTAAGGCAAGAAAGAGCTTCCAATTCTCTAAGCGTTAATGGATTTATTCTCGAATACAATATCAAATTAGAATCATGTCGAAAGTCGAATATAAAGAACTACTTGAAGCAGGTGTACACTATGGTCACATGCGTAAGAAGTGGAATCCTAAAATGCGTCAGTTCATTTTTGCTGAGCGCAAAGGAGTACATATCATCGATCTCAATAGAACTATGGAGTGTCTTGATGACGCTGCAGCTGCGCTAAAATCTATAGCCAAATCTGGCCGAAAGATTTTATTCGTTGCAACTAAGAAGCAAGCGAGAGAAATCGTTACTGAAGCAGCTAAGAGTGTCAACATGCCATATGTTACTGACAGATGGTTAGGTGGAATGATGACAAACTTCAGTACGATCCGTCGATCTATCAAGAAGATGGAGAGTATCGATAAGATGTTGAAGGATGCTACGCTTACGAGCATTACAAAGAAGGAAAAGCTTACGCTACAGAGAGAGCGAATCAAATTAGAAAAAGTACTTGGTGGTGTTTCTAAATTGAATAGACTTCCAGCAGCTATGTTCGTAGTGGATATTACGCATGAACACCTTGCTGTAACTGAAGCTGCAAAATTAGGAATTCATACTATAGCAATGGTAGATACGAATAGTAATCCAAACTTGGTAGACTTCCCAATTCCTGCAAATGATGATGCCAACAAATCCGTTTCTGTGATTACAAAAGTTATCGTTGAGGCGATCAAAGAGGGACTTGCAGAACGTAAGGATGCGAAAGAAGAATTAGCATCGGCATCATAAGCAATTCAGAAATTACATTAATAACACCATTGAATAATATATAATGAGCATAACCGCAAAAGATGTAAAGCAATTGCGAGATATCTCAGGTGCAGGTATGATGGACTGTAAAAAGGCATTGACTGAATCTAATGGAGATATAGATAAGGCGATTGAAAACCTAAGAAAGAAAGGCCAGAAACTTTCTGTCAAGCGTGCAGAAAGAGAAGCCAATGAAGGAGTGGTAATTGCCAAGACTTCACATAATAAGAATAATGGAATCGTTGTTCGCTTAAGTTGCGAGACAGATTTCGTTGCAAAAGGTGAAGGATTCATAGCATTTGCAGATGATATCGCACAAGCAGCGTTGACGAATTTGCCTGACACTCTTGAAGATTTATTGGCACTTCCTTTTGATGGAGAAGTATCTATCGGAGAGAAAGTAATCGAGCAATTAGGAGTGATTGGTGAGAAGATAGAAGTAAAAGACTACGCTAAGATCGAAACTGCTGCTGGAGAAGGACAAGTTTTGTCTTATATACACATGGGATATAGAGCTGGTGTTATAGTATCATTGAATAAAGAAGGTGCACAGTTTGAAGAGGGCGGAAAGAATGCTGCAATGCAAGTTGCTGCGATGAAACCTATCGCTCTTGATAAAGCCGATGTTCCCCAGCAGATTGTAGACAAAGAGATCGAAATCGGTAAGGAATTGGCAAAGACTGAAGGGAAGCCTGAAGCGATGCTCGAAAGAATTGCCCAAGGACGATTGAATAAGTTTTTCAAAGAGACGACATTGATGAATCAGGTTTATGTCAAGGATGGCAGTCAAACTATAAGTACATATTTGAAATCACTTGATCCCGAACTTACCATTACGGAATTCAAGCATATTTCATTAGGATAAAGAAAAGAAAGCGATACAATTTGTATCGCTTTTTTTTTGCCCATTTATTTAATGCTCTTTTAGCTCACTTTAATATTTTTGTATATATGTCATTAAAATATAAAAGGATCCTTCTCAAGCTTAGCGGTGAGTCGTTGATGGGAGATAAGTCATTCGGTATCTCGCAACATAAATTAGAACATTATGCCAAAGAGATTAAGGCTATCAAGGATCTCGATGTTGAAATTGCAATCGTCATTGGTGGAGGAAATATATTCCGTGGATTGGATGCGGAAGAATCAGGCATAGAACGGACCCAAGGAGACTACATGGGTATGTTAGCTACATGTATTAATGGAATCGCGCTGCAGAGTACGTTGGAAAAGCATGGAATGTATACAAGGTTGGTTTCTGCTATAGAGATGAAGGAGATCGCAGAACCTTATATCCGAAGAAGAGCCGTAAGACATGTTGAGAAAGGTAGAATCGTAATATTCAGTGCAGGTACAGGAAGCCCTTATTTTACAACTGATTCCGCAGCAGCATTAAGAGCGAATGAGATAGATGCCGATGTTATTCTAAAAGGTACTCGAGTAGACGGAATTTATAGCGCTGATCCTGAAAAGGATAAGGATGCTATAAAGTTTGATGAAATTTCATTTGAAAAAGTAATCCAGAAAGGTTTGAAGGTTATGGATATGACCGCATTTACGATGTGCCAAGAAAACAATGTTCCAATTGTAGTATTTGATATTAATACACCTGGCAATCTTTATAGAGTTGTTACGGGTCAGGAAGAAGGAACATTGGTAAGTTAGTCCTTTATTTTCCGTGATTAGGAATCAAAAATATGAATCACTTTCTTAGATTGTGGTAGAGTTCGTTCCCCATTTGATAGATGGGCATTGTTGATTCAATTAGTATTTAATGCGACTTATATTTTCTGAGCTTCCCCCGCTTTATAACACGTATACTTTTCCCCATGCCGTTTATGCAGTCGCGGAAGCAGGAGATCTTATTTCCAGTATATATAATCAAGGATTTCTGCCATATTCGGCAGACTTGAAAAAGAAGTCATCCGTCTTTTACTTAGCTCGGAGCCTTAGAATTGATCTCTCAAATTTTGTAGATAGTTCTGAGAATCGTCGCGTCGATCGCAAAATGGAAATTGGATCTGTAACGGTAAGAAATATTCCTATCAAGGAATACGATATTGAGGATCAGGGATTTCTGAATTTCTGCGAATCCTATATTCTTGAGAGATTTCCAGCAGGTGCCATGCCCATGGAGCGCTTCAAGTATATTTTGAATAATGATCTTACTACTCATATCCTTGAATTTAGTGGGAAGAATGGCGCTTTATTGGGCATAATAATTACCTCGCAGCAAGAGAATATGATGCATTATTGGTTTGCATTTTTTGATAATTCATTTCGAGAGAATGCACCGATAGGGAAATGGATCATGTGGCAGAGCATACGTTGGGCTAAGGAAGAAACCTTAGATTATATTTATCTGGGTACTTGTTATGAGAGTAAATCCCTCTATAAGGTTAGAGATTTTAAAGGGGTGGAATTTTTTGATGGGGAAGTTTGGAACGCGGATCTCAAAGAACTCAAAAGAAGAGTAAGAGAGGACAGTGAGTTATGGAATATGGATCGGTGGAGAAAAGATAATTTTTTGCCTGAATGATTGGTGTACTGTTTAGGATCCGAAAAAAGTTGAATACTGAGGATTCTCATTGTAATTTAGAGGGATAATGACCTCACGACGAAAATTTCTGAAAAGCGCATCTCTGGTTGCTCTTGCATCTCAATGGAGTTCTTGTTTAGGGAATATGGTATTTGCAAATACTGCGAACATCGATGGTGTTGATTGGGAAGAAGTCCGGAATCAATTTCCAATTGTAAAATGGGATAAACTCCACTTGAATAGCGGAAGTGCTGGAGTTATGCCAACGGTAGTAAGTAATCACCTGAAGGAATTAACGGATGTTATGAATCAGATGGCTCCCTATGAGGCATGGGGCTCATGGCAGGATTCTATGCAGAACACACGGTCCCGGCTTGCCCAAATGATTAATGTGCATACTGAAGAGATTCAATTGGTCAGAAATACAACAGAGGCTCTTAATATTATTATTTATGGACTTCGATTAGCGCCTTCAGATGAAGTACTCCTTTGTGAGCACGACTATCCCTACGCTATAAATGCATGGAAGAATAGAGAATCACGAGATAATTTAAAGCTTCAAATACTTAAGTTTCAACTTCCGGATGCAGATGATCAGATCTTAGCCGCATATGCGGCAGCGATTACACCACGTACCAAAGTCATGCATGTAACCTATATGACGCATAGACAAGGACAAATTATGCCCGTTGCGAAGCTGGTGCAGCTTGCCAAAGAACATGACATACAAGTAGTAGTTGATGGAGCCCATACATTGGCACATATACCATTGGATATCTCGGTATTAGGATGTGATTATTATGCTACGAGTCTTCATAAATGGCTCAATGCGCCACATGGTACAGGACTACTATATGTCAAAGAAGAGAGAGTCGCAGACCTTATGCCGCATCCTTCCTCTAATCAACCCGATGATACGATTCAGAAATACGCGCATCTCGGGACAAGAGCGTATCAACAAGAGGTAGGCATATCCACTGCATTGGATTTTCATGGGTTGATCGGCCAAGACCGGAAGTATAATCGCCTACAGGAGCTCAAGCATTATTGGACAGGTCAGTTGTTGGATAATAGTCGTATCAAATGGCATACGGATCTTTCTGATGATAAATCTTGTGCTGTGGCCACTATCGGTATTAAGGGAATGCCTACTTCTTCAATTCTAAAATCGCTGGACCAAGACCATAATATCCATGCGAAGTCTGTTGGTGGATCTTGGGGTAGTGGCGTTCGGATAAGTCCGAACATATTTACTAACTTTAAGGATCTCGACTACTTAGTTTCGGCTATTACCGAGATTAGCAAACTATAAAATCAAGAAGGAATTTATGCACCCCTATGTAGCCTGGATGTCAAAGCGTCCCTTGTTGAACGCACTTTTAGTAGTATTCTATTATATAATAGTGGTAGCACCCCATAAGAAATTTGGTACCTTCTTAAATACTGTTGTATTTGACCTTGACAATAAAAGGGATCAGTATAATTTATACGTTATTATAGGAGCTACTGCGCTGTTAGCTCTTTACACTGTTTTCTTTTTTAAGGGAAGTAGAAAACGAGCGGATAAAAGCAAGTTGTGGTTCTACATGCTGATCAATATACTATTCGCAATTATAATTGTCAACTTTCTATTTGTAGTAAATATTGAGGTCATACACTTTGCTCAGTATGCTGCATTTGCCATTCTGATCTATCCCATGATTAGAAATTATAACTCTACGCTTATGTGGACGACTATAGCAGGAAGTATCGATGAAGCCTACCAGAATTTTTATTTGGCTCCTAATGATACCGGGTATTACGATTGGAATGACGTGATTACAAATCTTGTAGGAGGTGTATTTGGATTGCTTTTGCTCAAAAGTTTTGGTGTAAGACAACACGTCAATAGTCCATGGAGTAAATCCTCTGGAATTAGGGCCTTTACTGTAATGTGTGTACTCGTATTATGCTTATGGCTAAGCGGTTATCTCAGCATCTATCCCAGTGACAGTTCTACTATCCAACTGGTCAGTAAAGAGCTTACAGGTTTTTGGAATCAAGTATCTGAATATTCTCCGCCGGAAATTGTATTCCATATTGTGCGTCCACTGGAAGGTATCATTACCACCGTGTTGTTATTTCTATTTTATAGTAGGATAGGAGAATAGTCTTATTAATCCTATAACATATTCACTCTTGAAAAAGGCCTATTTTAGGCTACTAATCGACCAACGCAGTATTAGATACAAAACTTATGAAGTACTTTATATTAGTTGTCTTAACTGGAGTTATTTCCACCCACTCATTCGCACAGAAGAATATAGAACTGGAAGATATTTGGACGAATGAAACGTTTACACCTAAGTCTATTCCAGGATTTAACTTTTTAAAAGACGGACGTCATTACACCAGATTAGAGAATAACGTGATTAAGAAGTATGATATCACAACTGGCAATTTTGTACAAGACATCTTTGACGCTTCTATTATTAAGGGAATGAAAGGATTCGTATCCGTAATGGAAGCGTTTACTTTCAACCATGATGAAACAAAAATTATCATCGAAAGTGAAAAGGAAGAAATATATAGAAGATCTTATCTCTCTAAGTATCACGTCTATGACCTAATCACCAAAGAGTTTCATGCATTGTACGAAGATGGAAAAGTAATGAATGCTGCTTTCTCACCAGATGCCTCAAAAGTAGCATACGTATTTGATAATAATATCTACTACTATAATCTAAGTGATGAGATGACATTACCTGTGACAGATGATGGGAAAGTCAATCATATAATTAATGGCATTACAGATTGGGTTTATGAGGAAGAATTCGCCTTTGTGAAGGCATTCTGGTGGTCTCCAGATAGTAAGAAAATAGTCTATTTAAAATTTGACGAAAGTGAGGTTCCAGATTTTATAATGACGCTTCATAATGACGCAGTATATCCAGAATATCAAACTTTTAAATACCCTAAAGTAGGGCAAAATAATTCTGAGATAAGCGTTCACCTTTATGATATAGAGAGCGATTCTAATAAGGAATTAAATGTTGGAAACTTGACCGAGATGTATATTCCTCGAGTAAAATGGACACATGACGCTGATAAGGTATGTATTTTCAAGTTGAATAGACATCAAAATCATTTACAATTAATTCTGGTTGATGCCAAGACGGATCTAATTGAAACCTTGCTTGAGGAGAAAAACGAATATTACATAGATATTACAGATGATTTAACATTCTTAAATGACGGAAAGTATTTTATCTGGACAAGTGAAAAGGAAGGATTCAACCATATCTACAAGTATGATATGAAAGGCAATGAGATAGCTGCCCTGACAAAAGGGAATTTTGATGTGACAGCACTTTATGGTATTGATGAAAAGAGAGATGTAATCTATTATCAATCTGCAGAAGGATCTCCTATGGAGAGGCATATGTATGCGATGAAGATGAATGGTAAAAGCAAGAGAAAGCTGAGTAAACTTTCAGGTTGGAATGAGGCTGCGTTTAGTTCCACCTTTGACTATCATATTTTGACACATAGTGATCGGCATCAAGTCAATTCATATGTCGTGAAAGATAGGAATGGTAAGAACGTGCGCATAATAGAAGATAATGCAACATTCAATATTTCTCTTGATGAGTATCAATTCTCTCCTGTAGAATTCTTTTCATTTGAAACATCTGAAGGTGTAGATCTGAATGGGTATATGATTAAGCCTCGAGGTTTTGATCCTACAAAGAAATATCCAGTTTTTATGTTTCAATATAGTGGCCCAGGAAGTCAACAAGTAGTAGACCGATGGGGCGGCGTTAATCAGATATGGTTCCAGATGTTGGCTCAGAAGGGATATTTAGTAGCTTGTGTCGATCCAAGAGGGACGGGAGCTCGCGGAGAAGAATTCAAGAAGATGACTTACCAGCAACTTGGGAAATATGAAACTATAGATCAGATAGAAGCAGCTAAATATCTTGGATCATTGCCTTTTGGAGATGCGAATAAGATAGGGATATTTGGATGGAGCTACGGGGGATATATGTCTTCACTATGTATCTTGAAAGGGAATGATATCTTTTCAACAGGAATTGCCGTTGCTCCTGTGACAAATTGGAAATGGTATGATTCGGTCTATACAGAAAGGTATATGCGAACCGAAGAAGAGAACCCTGCTGGATATGCGGACAATTCTCCCATCTACTTTGCCAATAGGCTGAAAGGGAATTATCTCCTCGTTCACGGTGGTGGAGATGATAATGTGCATATGCAGCACTCTATGGAGATGGCGAATGCTCTTATTAAAGCGAATAAGCAATATGACACTTATATCTATCCTAATAGATCGCATGGTATCCGAGGAGATAATGCACGATTGCATTTGTTCACTAAGATGACAAATTTTCTAAATGAGAATTTGAAATATGGGGAGGGCTTAGATAAGGTTGCGAGGCCTTAAAAGGGGCCATAGATCTCGGGATATCACCATTTAATGCGTTTGGCAATTCGATCCAGTTGTTGCATCATATCTCGTTTTCTTTGCCCTGGAGCATGGACGAATGCATCCATGACGAGCATTTTACTAGTAGATTCATTGACGATGGCATAACCTTGATATGAGCCACCGAAAAAGTCGTTCTCCATCTCCCATATTCCTCTATATTCTTTGGTATAGTTACCATTGATGGAGCGATCAAATGTTAGCAGAGGGAGATCGACATTATTGATAATGATGTAGGTTTCTGGTTGGGCGGAGCTTACGTTGATACCGAAAAGATCAAATCGTTTTTTGGCAGATGCTTCAGTTAATAATTCAGGGCCTGAATAGTCATACTCTCTCAAAACAACATTCATAGTTCCCGTCTTGGTTTCTTTTCGAAACCACATCATTTTATCCTGTTCTAAGGAGTCGAGCACTGTCTTGTAATCTGTAGGAATAATAATATCAGCACCAAATCTTTCTTTCAGAACAGCAGCCAATCCTAAATTTTCTCCTCGGGCATATGTAGTTTGATTGAGCTGGATTAAGTCATGCTCGTTTACCCTTGACGAAATTCCATCAAAATTGTCAACTATAGCCTTAGAGAGCGCGTTTATGCTATTGGCAAAAACATAAATAACAATCTGACCGTTAGCCCATTTATCCTTTCCCACCGAAGTGTTAAATGTTGAATCAGTAAGTCCTCTATTGAATCTCTCATTACCCAGATCCTCTTTGACCATTTTAGTAGCCGCGGAATTCTCGTCAGCCAAGTTGGCTACTATCATATAGGTTCTCAATTGCTTCCGAAGAGGCTCTTGATTTATTTCTTCCGCCGTGAAATATCTTAAATCGAAAATAGGCTCTGGTCTGTGGGTTATTGGATAGTAACCACCAAAAATATCTTGAATTGTATCTCCAATTACACTTTCCCAGATGTCTGCGTCTGCTACAACAAGGATGTCATTCATAACGCCTAACGCCTTAGGCTTTACAGTAATCTTGGAAGGGTCAACATTACAAGAAGCCAGGAGAAGTAATATTGCTACCCCGATTGATATTGATCTTAGACTCATTTTTAATCTTTTAGTCTTCATATAGAACGACGTATTCAAGCAATAATGCAATGAAATCCGTCAATTACCACTAAGATGAAGTTTATGCTCATCGAGGTGCGCGGCCTATCTCTTATAATAGTTCTTTTATGATCTGATTCTCGTCTATCCCTTCTGCTTCAGCCTTGTAGTTGCGTACGATTCGATGTCTTAATATGTCACCTGCGATTACTTTTACATCTTCTATATCTGGAGAGAATTTACCAGAAATGGCAGCATGACACTTTGCTCCTAATAGTAAGTATTGAGAAGCTCTCGGGCCTGCACCCCAACTAATATAATTGTTAACTATATCTGCAGCTCTTTCAGTACCAGGTCTGGTTTTGGAGGCTAATGACACAGCATATTCTAGGACATTATCAGAAACTGGAATCTTCCGTATTAACGCTTGAAAGAATAATATCTGCTCTCCTGTAAGTATGTTCTTTAAATCAGCAACATGTGTAGAGGTTGTATTCTTTACTACCATGATTTCTTCTTCGTAAGAAGGATAGGTCAATGGAATATTGAACATGAATCTATCCAATTGTGCTTCCGGTAACGGATAGGTTCCTTCTTGTTCTATAGGATTTTGAGTAGCCAAAACGAAGAAAGGTTGAGGAAGCATATATCTTTCGCCAGCCACAGTCACTGAGCGTTCCTGCATCGCTTCCAATAAAGCCGCTTGAGTTTTAGGAGGTGTTCTATTAATCTCATCTGCCAATACTATATTAGCGAAAAGCGGTCCTTTGTTGAATTTAAAATTCCGATTGTCGTCCATCACTTCTGACCCAGTAATATCCGATGGCATCAAATCAGGAGTAAATTGGATTCTTTTGAAATCAAGATCCAATACTTCAGAAATCGTACTTACTAACAATGTCTTTGCTAATCCTGGAACTCCAACTAATAAACTATGTCCATTGCTAAACATAGATATCAGTACGGATTTGACAACGTCATCTTGACCTATGATAACCTTGCCTATTTCACTTCTTAGATTTTGATATGCTTCAGCAAGTGCCTTTACTGCTTCAACGTCTGAATTGTACTGATTTGACATATTTTCTTTTATTCCTCTAATATGGCCGTATTATAACCATTTTCGATTTTTCTGACTGCGAATTTACAAGTCCTTAGGACTAACGGAGCCCTTCGTGCTTTGTTTTATTTCTATAGGTGCTTCATGTTGTGTTAATTATGCATTTACATGATAATTGGAACGTCAATAGCTTATTTTTGGGCTTCTTTTTTAGCAAATAATGAATAGCAATGTATAGAACGCATAATTGTGGTGAACTACGAATGGATCATGTAGGGGAGAATGTTACACTAAGTGGATGGGTCCAAGTGGGTAGAGACTTTGGTGGGTTAACATTCATAGACCTTCGTGATCGCTATGGGATTACACAATTGGTCTTTAATATGGAAGATAATGTGGACCTATGCAATGCCGCTCGAAAGTTTGGTAGAGAAGACGTTATAAATATTTCAGGTACTGTCCGAGAAAGGAGCAATAAGAATCCAAACCGACCTACTGGAAATATCGAAATAGAAATCTCTTCGATGGAGCTGCTCAATAAGTCAAAGGTGCCTCCATTTACAATTGAAGATGATACTGATGGTGGAGAAGATCTGCGCATGAAATATCGGTACCTTGATATAAGACGTAATAAAGTAAAAGAGAGTCTAATCTTCCGTAGTAAGCTAGCTATAGAAACGCGTAAGTATCTCGATAGTGAAGGATTTATAGAAGTAGAAACACCTGTTCTAATAAAGAGTACGCCTGAAGGTGCGAGAGATTTTGTTGTTCCAAGCAGAATGAACCCTGGCCAGGCTTATGCACTTCCTCAGTCGCCACAGACATTCAAGCAGCTCTTAATGATTGCTGGAATGGATAAGTATTTCCAGATAGTAAAATGCTTTAGGGATGAAGACTTGCGTGCAGATAGGCAACCAGAGTTTACACAGATAGATTGCGAGATGAGTTTTGTAACCAGAGATGATATTCTGGGCACTTTTGAAGGATTAACAAAGTCTCTTTTTAAAGAAGTGAAAGGTATTGATTTACCTGACTTCCCATTGATGTCTTACGATGATGCAATATCTAAGTATGGATCAGACAAACCTGACACAAGATTTGATATGCAATTCGTAGAATTGAATGATTTGACCAAGGGGCATGGTTTTGCGGTATTTGATGATGCTGAAATGGTAGTTGGAATTTGTGCCGAAGGACAATCAGATCAATTTTCTAATAAGGATATAAAGAAACTCACAGAGTGGTTACAAAGACCACAGATTGGTGCCAAAGGGTTGGTCTATGTAAAATTTGATAAAGAAGGTGGCGTTAAATCATCCGTAGGTAAATTCTATACGGATGAGCAATTGAAATCTTATGGAGAAGCCTTTAGTGCTAAACCAGGAGATATGCTGCTAATTCTTTCAGGAGAAACCGACAAAACGCGTAAGCAACTTAATGAATTAAGACTCGAAATGGGACAACGAATGGGCCTAATAGATCCTAAAGAATATAGGCCATTATGGGTTGTAGATTTTCCATTATTAGAATGGGATGAGGAGTCCAATAGATTTCATGCTATGCACCATCCTTTTACGGCACCTAAGAAGGCTGATGAAGATCGCATGCTTACAGGTGATCATGAAACCATGAAGTCCTTGCGTGCGGATGCATATGATTTGGTGATCAATGGAGTAGAAATCGGTGGAGGGTCTATTCGTATCCACGATAGAGATCTACAATCTCGAAATTTTGATTTACTTGGATTTTCTAAAGAAGAAGCAGAAGTACAGTTTGGATTTTTATTAGGTGCTTTTGAATATGGAGCTCCTCCTCATGGTGGAATTGCATTTGGATTTGATAGGTTGTGTGCCGTAATGAATGGGGTGAATTCTATTAGAGATTTCATTGCCTTTCCGAAGAATAATCAAGGCCGAGATATGATGATCGATAGTCCAAGTGCATTAAGTCTGGAGCAGATGAAAGAACTGCACTTAAATTCTACATATACTGTAGAAGAAAAATAAAGGTTATGATTGATAAATCAAATCCATGGCATAAGGTTACTGTTGGTACTGCATCACCAGATATTGTCAATGCTATTAT
>JBLIDB010000072.1:0-20779 GCA_047634015.1 Saprospiraceae bacterium | reverse complement strand
GTTCTTCTGATCCTGACGTGTTTGATGATTATAATCCAGCAGAAAATAATTATTCAAGGCATGAGTTCTCAATAGCGAAAGATGCCACTTTGATCATCCGAGGGGATGATTTAAATGACGATATGATTGAAATCATAAAAGAACAATATACTATTGCTCATCTTGGAATAAAATTTAATGATCAGTCGCCCAAAGAGAATCAGGAAAAGCAAATTGGTGAGTGGCAGAACGCAGGTTTCGTACAGGTACCTAATACACGAGGATCTTATTATTGGAAGCATGTGGATGTCAACAAGGTAACGCGTCAGTCTTATGCTACGATATCGCTGGATATTGACTCCAATATTACGAGTTATGATGTACTCTACCATAGAGTATCAAGACGAACTGGTATTAAGAATTTTGAATTGCCTCTCAGTTTAGTTGAATCGAAGGTATATGGTGTACGGGCAAATTTATACGGGCACTCAACCAAAATATATATTAGAGACGAGTTGTTACAATCGGAACTGAGGTGTATCGATCAACCTTTTTGCACATATAGCTTTGCAAATTTTCCAGAATGGATCGTAGTGGGTAAATGAAATCAAAATGGAAATAATCAAATAACATTGTGTCGTAAAGTCATTCTTATAGATGGCGCTCAGCATGATAACTACTCCTCACAAGAGGCCCACTTTCGACAAAACTAAAACCTCGTTTATCTCCTTCTTCTTTGTAAAAGGCAAACATATCTGGATGAACAAAGTCTGCTACAGCTAAATGCATCTTGGTGGGTTGCAGATATTGACCTATAGTAACTACATCACAGTCATGCTCTCTTAGGTCATCCAAGATCTTAAGCACTTCATCTTTAGTCTCACCCAAGCCCAGCATGAATCCAGACTTAGTTCTCTTTCCGAATTCTTTTGTACGCTTTATTTGCTCCAAGGATCTTGCATATCTTGCTTGAGGTCTTACCAGCCTATAGAGACGTTCTACTGTCTCCATGTTATGAGAGACCACTTCTTGACCTGGATTGATCATAGTTAGTAAGGCGTCCCAGCTAGCCTTAACATCTGGAATTAAGGTTTCAATAGTTGTGGATGGAGATAACTCTTTAGTAAGCTTAACCGTATCATGCCAGATACTCGCACCTCTATCTTTAAGTTCGTCCCTATTAACAGAAGTAATGACAGCATGCTTTACTTCCATTAGCTTTATAGCTTCTGCCACGCGCCTTGGTTCATCAGTGTCATATTCAGGAGGACGTCCTGTTTTGACAGCACAGAATGAACACGAACGGGTACATACATTACCCAAAATCATAAAAGTAGCTGTTCCAGCTCCCCAGCATTCTCCCATATTAGGGCAGTTACCGCTCTGGCATATCGTATTCAGTTTGTATTCATCTACCAGTTTGCGAACACGCTTATAATCCTCGCCTATGGGGAGTTTAACACGCAACCAATCTGGTTTTTTTACACGTAGGGGCTTAGTTTCTGATACTTGTACGATTGGTAATTCTACCACAGCAATCTTTTATTCCAACACAAAACTGCAAAATGTATATGATAGTTCAAAAGGAAATCGATATACAGATGATTTATAGAGGGTAGAACTATCTTTCTGGGGTATTTCAGATCTCTAATAAAGAATGGGTTACTACTAACTATCCGACTTTCGCCTATTTTTGTGGCTCTTAAAAAATAAAGGAAAGAAATGGCTGATTATTTACATGATCTTAAATCTGGAATAGCGGAGGCGATGATCACATTATTCGATCATCAAGTGGACGCATCAGCATTGGTGCTAACAGAAACGAAGAAAGAGTTTGAAGGTGCTTTCACGCTGGTTGTATTTCCGTATACAAAGGCATTGCGAAAGAAGCCTGAAGAAATAGCACAGGCTATTGGAGAGCACATCAAAAGCAATGTTCAAAGTATTATTGAAGATTTCAATGTGGTCAAAGGATTTTTAAATTTCGTGATGCCGCAAAGTTTTTGGTTGGATGTATTTCAAAAATTAAGAGAAGCGGATAATTTTAATATTACCCCTTCAGATGGCTCAAAGGTCTTAGTAGAATATTCAAGTCCCAATACTAACAAACCCTTACACTTAGGGCATATCCGGAATATTTTATTGGGTTGGTCTACTTACAGAATATTGGAAAGTGTCGGCCATGACGTACTAAAGACAAAAATTGTCAATGATAGAGGAATTGCTATTTGCAAAAGCATGCTTGCATGGAAATTGGACCCAAATGCTAAGACACCTGAATCTTCGGATGTCAAAGGGGATCACCTTGTTGGTGATTATTATGTGGCATTTGAGCGGTTGTTCCAGGAGGAATATAAACCTTGGCAAACCGCATCTGACGGTCAACTAGTTTATGAGCAACGCAAAGACGAAACACAATCGACGGATGCATTTTTCAAAGCTTATAAGAACAAGTATTTCAATAATTCCAGTGCACTTGGTAAGCAGGCACGAGATCTTCTACTTGCGTGGGAGGATGGAGATCAAGAAGTACGAAGTCTGTGGGCTAAGATGAATGGTTGGGTCTACGAAGGATGGGAAGAAACATATGATCAGTTAGGGGTTTCTTTTGATTTTAAAAATTATGAATCTGAGACTTACTTGCTTGGTAAGGACATTATTGACACGGGATTAAATAAGGGGACCTTTTTCCGTCAAGAGGATGGAAGTGTGTGGGTGGATTTAGAAGATAAGGGTCTAGACAAGAAGATCTTATTGCGCAGTGATGGTACATCTGTCTATATGACCCAAGATCTCGGAACTGCTCGCATGCGTTATGATGAAGTAGGCGCAGAGAAAATGATATATGTTGTTGGAGATGAGCAAAATTATCACTTTGAGGTACTATTCGAAACGCTGAAGAAACTCGAAGAGCCATATTCAGATGGTTTGTTTCATCTATCTTATGGTATGGTGGATCTTCCTACAGGCAAAATGAAAGGTCGAGAAGGGACTATTGTCGATGCTGACGAACTGATAGCAGAAGTTATAGGCGAAGTAAAGACATCGGCGATAGAAAGGGGAGAGCTTGAGGACATAACTGAAGCGGAAAGGGGGGACATCTATAAGAAGATAGGAATAGCAGCCTTAAAGTTCTTTTTACTCAAAGTTGGTGCTAAAAAACGCATGGTTTTCGACCCTAAGGAATCTGTGGACATGCAAGGCCAAACAGGTCCTTATATCCAGAATGCTTATGTCCGAATACAATCAATCCTGCGTAAGACTGATACTGATAGCTTCAAAGCGGCAAGTGGATATCAGACCTTGGATACCTCCGAAATAGACTTATTGCAGATGCTGATGTCTTATGGAGAAACAGTAAATAAAGCAGCCATCGACTATGAGCCATCTTTCGTAGCTACATATGCATACGAGCTTGCTAAGAAATTCCATAGATTCTATCACGATGTACGAATTCTGAGTGCGGAATCTCCAGAGGCTCGGTCTTTCCGACTATTATTAAGTCGACAGGTTGCAGAAGTGTTGAAACATAGTATGTTCTTGATAGGAATTGAGATGCCAGAGAGGATGTAGGAGTACTTTATTTATTCTACTATATATTCAAGATAATTTCTTTCATTGACTATCTTATAGCTCGCATAGGGGTACGCACGTGAGGCTTGATAATTTTTTAACGTCGTATCAATGAAAAATGAGAATTGACATTTCATTGAATTCGCTTTTAAATACGAGGTATTTCTTTCTATCCTCCTATCACTTTACTAGAATTGGTGCTCGTTAAGGAAGGGTTGCTTAATTTTGCGTAACGATGAAGGATATGAAAGAAGTCTTAGGTGATCCTCGAAATTTCTTGGAGGAAGAAATAGAGAAAGATATAGCTGCAGGAAAGCTACCTGGTGCGGTCTTGACGCGATTCCCACCGGAACCGAATGGTTTCTTACATATAGGGCATGCAAAGGCGATATGCTTGAACTTCGAGATTGCTAAAAAATATGGAGGAGAAACGAATCTTCGATTTGACGATACCAATCCCAGCGCCGAAGAAACGAAGTATGTAGAGGCCATTCAGCGCGATATCAATTGGTTAGGATATGAGTGGAAAGGCAACGCTCGATTTGCCTCTGACTATTTTGATGATTTATATGGCTATGCAGTCCAATTAATCAAGTCGGGAGATGCCTATGTAGAGGAGCTTTCGGCAGAAAAAATATCAGAATATAAGGGGACGCCAACTATTCCAGGTAAAAATAGTCCGCATAGAGATAGACCCGCAGAGGAGAGCTTGGATATTTTTAAGAGGATGAAAGAAGGCGAATTTGAGGAGGGCACTTTAGCACTGCGAGCAAAAGTGGATATGGCTTCTCCTAATATGCACATGCGAGATCCTGTCTTATACAGAATTAAGAAAGACGCACATCATCGAACAGGAACCAAGTGGAATATCTATCCGATGTATGATTTTGCACATGGACAGTCTGATGCTATAGAAGAAGTATCTCATTCACTCTGTTCTCTTGAGTTCCGACATCATAGACCGCTATATAACTGGCTCATTGAGAAACTTGGCTTATATCCATCTCGGCAGATAGAATTTGCTCGAATGAATGTCGAGTATATGATTACGAGTAAGCGAAAGCTGTTAAAGTTGGTTTCTGAAGGAAAAGTCTCAAGTTGGGATGATCCAAGGATGTCAACGATATCAGGGATGCGTAAGCGAGGATATCCTCCTTCGTCATTGCGAGTATTTTGTGATAAAGTAGGAATCGCTAAGCGGGAGAATCTTATTGATATGGCATTACTCGAGTCTTGTGTACGAGATGAGCTCAACAAGACATCCACCAGAGTAATGGCGGTTCTGAACCCAGTGAAAGTTACTATCAAAAACTATCCAGATGGACAGACTGAATTATTAACGATCGATAACAATCCAGAAGATCCTGAAAGTGGAGCAAGGGAAGTACCATTTAGCAAGCATATTTATATCGAGCGTGATGACTTTATGCTCGATCCACCCAAGAAGTATTTTAGACTTTTTGTCGGACAGAATGTAAGATTGAAAGGAGCTTATATCATAAAAGGAGAGGATGTTGTTCTTGACGAAAATGGTGAAGTTGCCGAGATCATATGTTCCTATTATTCTGACACGAAGAGTGGCTCAGATAATTCAGGAATCAAGGCTAAAGGAACATTGCACTGGGTTGATCAGCAAACAGCGGTTGATCTTCATGTGAATCTCTATGATAGACTCTTTACAGATCCTACCCCGGATCAGCATGAGGACAAGGATTACATGGAATTCTTTAATGAAGATTCATTGCAGGTAGTTACAGCTAAGGCCGAGCGATCTCTGGCAGAAAGTGCACCAGGAAATAGTTTTCAATTTATGAGAAAGGGGTATTTTGTTAGAGATATTGATTCGGGAGAGAATCTCATATTCAACCGAACTGTTACCTTGCGTGATAGTTGGGCGAAAAAACAAAAAAAGAAATAATAGATGCCAAGAGGCAAGATCATATTAAATGAGGTTCAATTTGGATTTACAATTAAAAGATTGTGCCACGAACTTATTGAAGAATATGATCAGTTCGATAATTGCTGTATAATTGGAATTCAAGATAAGGGTACCATTCTTTCAGATCGTATTATGTTAGAATTGAAAGAATTGGTAGCGGTGCCGATTCAGTATGGGAAATTGGATATAAGTTTTCATCGAGATGACTATAGACGCAGAAAGACTGTTATTGCGCCGAGTCCGACTGAGATGGATTTTATTGTAGAAGAGAAGCGGGTTGTTCTCGTTGATGATGTGCTATATACGGGAAGAAGCGTTCATGCTGCCATGAGCGCACTGCAACAATTCGGTCGACCGAAAAGTATAGAATTATTGACCTTTGTTGATCGCCGCTTCAATCGCCATTTTCCGATACAAGCGGATTATTTTGGTATTCGAGTGGATGCTATAGAAGAAGCCTATGTCCAAGTAGAATGGAAAGCTCATCAGGGAAAAGATCAGATTAAATTTTTTGCCAATAAAGAAAAGTCTTAAGCTACATGGATGATGGTCAATTGAGTTCGAAACATCTCTTGGGAATAAAAAACCTTACTCCAGATGATATTCAGCTCATTTTTCGAACTGCGGATGAATTTAAAGATGTTCTCAATCGTCCTATCAAGAAAGTGCCATCCCTTCGAGATGTCACTATAGCGAATTTATTTTTTGAAAATAGTACTCGTACAAAGCTTTCATTTGAATTAGCAGAAAAGCGCCTTTCAGCAGATGTGATAAATTTTTCATCGGACTCTTCTTCAGTAAAGAAAGGGGAGACCCTTCTGGATACTGTTAATAATGTACTTTCGATGAAGGTGGATATGATCGTTTTGAGACATCCTACTCCAGGGGCTGCAATTTATCTTTCCAGAAAGATCAATGCCAGTGTTGTTAATGCTGGTGATGGAACTCATGAACATCCTACACAAGCACTTTTAGATGCCTTCTCAATACGACAGAAATTCGGCAATGTTGCTGGGAAGAAAGTACTAATAGTTGGAGATATAAAGCATTCTCGAGTAGCGCTAAGTAATATCTTTTGCCTTAAGAAATTAGGTGCTCAGGTTAAAGTTTGTGGCCCTCCAACACTTATTCAAAAATATATTGAAACGCTCGGTGTAGAAGTAGAATACGATATTGATAAGGCACTAGCATGGTGTGATGTTGTTAATGTATTAAGAATACAATTAGAAAGACAGGAGATAAAATATGTCCCGAGCTTACGTGAGTATGCGATGTACTATGGGATTAATAGGGAGCGGCTTAGTAAGTTAGATAAAGAAATTACAATTATGCATCCTGGTCCTATCAATCGTGGAGTGGAATTAAACTCTGATGTGGCGGACAGCGAGCACTCTATTATATTACAACAAGTCGAAAACGGGGTCGCAATTAGAATGGCGGTTCTATTCTTATTGGCAGGGATGAAGTAGATACTCTTCTTTGTTTAGATTATTGGTTACGCTACAATCAAACAATTTAAATTTTGATAACGAACAGTAGTTCAGCGTGGTATACCGTAGGATAATTCATGTAGATATGGATGCCTTCTATGCTTCAGTAGAGCAGAGGGATTACCCTGAACTGCTAGGTAAACCTATAGCTGTAGGGGGAGGGAGCTCCCGTGGAGTACTTACAACATGTAGTTATGAAGCTAGGAAATTTGGTGTTCGCTCAGCGATGCCAGGTTATATGGCGAAGAAATTATGTCCGCATATTATATTCATGCCGGTTAGATTTGATGCCTATAGAGAAGTAAGTAAGCAAATTCGAGAGATATTCTATTCCTACACTTCTTTGGTAGAACCACTATCACTGGATGAGGCCTTTTTGGATATTACGGATTATAAACCATCGGAGATGCTGGCGATGGATGTCGCTCAAGAGATTAAAGATAGGATTCAGGAAATAACCAAATTGACGGCTTCAGCAGGCGTATCCTATTGTAAATTTATGGCGAAGATCGCATCCGATATCCGTAAGCCTGATGGATTGACTGTCATACATCCTGATCTCGCGGAACGCTTTATAGAAGGTTTGCCAATAGAGAAATTTTTCGGCGTCGGGAAGGTGACAGCAAAAAAGATGAAAGGCATGAATATTCATACTGGCGCTGACTTAAAAGACTTATCTCAATTAGAACTGGTCCGAATATTCGGAAAATATGGGAATCACTTTTATAATATTGTTCGTGGCATAGACGAGAGTCCTGTTCGACCAGATAGAAAGCGAAAGTCGCAGGCCGTCGAGAGGACATTGAGTGAAAATGCCATTGAGTTTGAGGTTTTAGAATCTCATCTGTCTAAAATTATGACCTCTCTTATTACAGGAATTGAAAAATCAAAAATCAAAGGCTTTACGCTTACCTTAAAATTGAAATTTGCCGACTTTCAAATTATAACGAGAAGTAAGACTTTCTCAAAACCTATAGTAGAATTAGAATTTTTACGCCTGCAAGCAACGCAGCTTCTGAAGTTGAATTATAAAGAAGGGAAAGCAGTTCGATTGATAGGATTGACTATTTCAAACTTCAAAGATGAAAAAGATCAAGGCACTCGTCAATTATCTTTAGATATATAAGTCTAAGAGATCTGTATATTGAGCTTATGAAAAAAATAGTATTAATACTTCTACTAATAGTAGGTCTCTTACTCTCGTTCGTAATTTATACAATGAGTTCTACGGGGTATTTTAGATCTATAGAAGGTTCTTTTGAAAAAAGGCTCATCAGTAAAGTAAAAGTCAAAGGTCCAGAAGATATTGTTATCAGTAGAGAGGACGCATTTTTAATAATTTCGTCAGATGATCGCGTAGGACATCGAGATAAGGTTTTGGACACTACGTGTGGATTATATTTGTACGATCTGAACAATAAAAGTCTCGAACTGCTGGACGTTAAAATGGATCATGAATTACATCCACATGGAATAGATATGATGAGGATCGATAGTGGTTTGTATCGTTTGCTCGTGATTAATCATGTTCTTGAAGAAGGTACTGACTATGCGATAGCCGCAACGAATATTCATCATTATATTGAAGAATTTAAGCTAGAAGGAAGAGTATTAACACATATTCGATCTTATCAAGATTCAAATATTAAGAGCCCTAATGATGTATGTATCCTTGATGAGACTCAATTCTATTTTACGAATGATCACGGATCCGATACGGATATGGGATTACTAGGAGAAGACTATCTTGGATGGAGGAGATCTGGAGTAGTTTTTTATGATGGGACTCAATACAAAGAGGTAGCAGGTGATATCGCGTATGCTAATGGCATTGCTGCAGATCAAGAGAGAAATTTGCTCTATGTTGCTTCTCCGAGAGATATGTTGATCAAAGTTTTTACAATGGACAGAAAGGGGAATTTGGATTTTATCGAAGATATCCCTTGTGGTACTGGAGTTGATAACATCGAGTTAGATCTGGAGGGCAATTTAATGGTAGGATGTCATCCCAGTCTGCTGCATTTTAGTGCCTATGCTCTTGGAAAGAATGAGATGGCTCCTTCTGAAATCATCAAGATTGAATATCGAACAAAAAGTGACTATATCATCAATCAATTAGCAGAGGACGATGGAGCTATAATGTCAGCAGCAACGGTTGCAATTCCGTATGAAAATCGCTTGTATTTGGGTAATGTAATGGATAACCACATGGTGGTTTTGCAAAACAAAAAGTAAAATTGCATTAGAGTTTTGTTAAGAGCACATGAAAAACTCGCTGAATGGAATATTTTTGCGTCTTATTTGTGGAGTATTTCATCTAATTATGATCATGAGACTTTTTTATTTATTGGCCATCAGCTTATTTTTCGGACAAGGGATGGTTTTCGGACAGGCAGATATTAAGATCGATGTCAAGAACTATGACAGCGACACATTAATATTTGGATATTATATGGCGGAGCGGATGCTTGTTTATGATACAATCTATCGAAACGAGGATCAATTATTTAATATACAGCGAGATAGTTCACTATCTCCGGGTATGTATATCGTCGTATCTGTCCCACAGGGTATATTCTATCAAGTTATAGTTGGTGAAGCTGATCAAGAATTTAGTGTAACGATTGATACAACTGCCCAGCAGAGAATATCATTTGAAGGTACTGAGGAGAATGAATTATTCTATTCTTATCTTGATTATATCCAACAAGGTAGAGTAGAGGTAGCTAATATTGACAGAGTACTCGCCACGACAGATAGTACGCTCGTTAGTGTTATCGATCAGCTGCAGAAAGATAAGGGCTCTATTGATAAGATGGTTCAAGCGAGACAGGCCCAAATCATTGAGAATTATCCTAATAGTATTAGCGCGTTGCTTCTTAAGGCCAATTTGCCTTTTTATTTCCCAGAATTTGAAGGCAGTTCAACTGAAATTCAGGATCAGAAGTTTGCTTACTACAAAGAGCGCTATTTTGATAATATAGGTACAAAGCACCCAGCCATACTTCGTACTCCGTTTTTACACGAGAGAATGAATTACTATGGGAGTAACCTAACTCACAACGAACCAGACAGCCTGATCAAAACTGTTGATTACCTGCTTGGACTATTTGAAGAAGATACGGAGGCATATCGCTACTATTTGAGTTACTACCTGAATAAATATGCTAATTCGAAATATATAGGCATGGATGCGGTCTATGTACATATAGCGTTAAATTATTATGCTAAAGGCAAGGCAAGTTGGATAACTGAAGAAAGTAAGAATGAGATTGTTGGAAATGCAAGAAAACTGGCACCTGTCCTTATCGGAAAGAAGGCCCCAGAATTTAATGTTACTCAAGAGGATGGTACTCCGATAGTTCTTTCGAAACTGGATAATGAATATACGGTTGTTGTATTCTGGAAGCCGAGTTGTGGACATTGTACTAAAGCGATGCCCCATGTTATAGAGTTTCAAGAGGCATACCGCGATAAAGGGATAGAAGTAGTAGCAATATGTACAGAGCGAGGAAAGAAAGCCGCGGATTGTTGGAAAGCCATAAAAGAGAAGAAAATGGAACCTCTCCTAAACGGTATCGATGAATTCGGTAAAGACAGAACAGTTGCTCGATATTACGCCGTTAGCACGCCTATGATTTACGTGATAGACAAGAATGGTGAGATTGTAATCAAAAAAGTACCAGCGGAAAACCTTGGCGCTGTCATGGATACGATTATTCCAAAGGTAGAAGTTGAAATAGAAGAATAGCTTTAAGGCTGTGTATAAGATAATTTCCTCCTAATTAGTGCATACTATCTCAGGCAAACAACTTGCAAAGAATCATACACTATGTCGATTTAGATTATACAATCTAATCTTTAACAGAAGGAGTATTATCAAATAATTACTGCATCTGAGCAAGAGAAGTTCAAAACTCCATCGGCTGCATTCCAGATTTTAAGGAAGTCGCAGTGTATAGCACAAATTGTTTTAGATCGTTGACGTCGTCTTGCTCGGTCAAGCGATCTGCAAAATTTGGCATACCGCGAGCTTCGAGCAATCCTTCTAACCGAATCTTGTCATATTTGGCGATTACGGCATCGGAGGATCTGGGAAGTTCAGGAATAGCACCACCTCCACGCCCAAACTGATCTCCATGGCACTGAACACAATATTCTAGATACTTTGTGACACCATGACCGATATCAACAGGTGTTCCTGTAGGTTCGGTAGTATTAAATGCAGCCGTCATTGGGTTTAAGCCCTCTGGATCCGGTGCATCACCTTTAAGTTTAAATGAATAAACCGTTCCGGGCCGAATACTCTCCGTAAACTTTAATGATAGTCCCGTAACACCTCCCCACCCAACTGCTATACTTACATATTGATCTCCATCAATGGTGTATGTGACAGGAGCTGCGATAATTCCTGTACCAATATTCTTAGACCATAGTTCTTTGCCATTTGTAGCATTATATGCTACAAAATAACCATTCGCATTCCCTTGAAAAATAACATTGCCGGCGGTAGATAAAACGCCCCCGTTTCAATGTGAGGTCATTTTTCGTGACCATACTTCTTTTTGATTGACTGAATCATATGCCACTAGCCTACCTATTGGTGGAACGTATGGATTGGGAGCTTCATCATCCATAACTAATGGACGGTATAACTGATGGGCATAGGAGACATTCCATCCAGTGCCTGATGCTCCACCTCCATCTACGGCATTATGGGAGAATTTCTCATTTTGAGAATAAGCGAGACTACTCATATGAGCGGGGATATATACGAGACCTGTCTCATGATTAAATGCCATCGGATGCCAGTTATGTCCCCCATAAGCTCCTGGAGCGATTACCCTATTCTGACCATCAGTATATCTCGCTCCTTCGGCCTCAATAGGGCGTCCATTGTTATCTATTTCCGTTGCCCAGTTGGCATAGGTGTAAGGTTTTGCCGATATAAAAGATCCATCTGTTCTATCTATTACATAGAAGAACCCATTTTTGGGTGCCTGCATAATTACTTTTCGATCTTGACCTTCAATAGTAAGATCTGCAAGTATCATAGGTTGGGTCGATGTATAATCCCATGTATCGCCTGGAGTTGTTTGGTAGTGCCATTTATAAGTCCCATCGTCTGGATCGAGTGCAACGATACTAGATAAGAACCAGTTGTCTCCCCCTTGAGGACTGCGTATGTCAAGATCCCAAGGAGAACCATTTCCTACGCCCAGATATAGTTGATCTAATTCAGGATCATAGACGATTGCATCCCAAACGGTGCCACCACCGCCCATCTTCCAGTATTCACCTGTCCAAGTATCTCGTGCTTTGGAATGAATGGCATTTTCATCCTCATTCGCTGGATTTCCAGGGACAGAATAGAATCTCCATTGCTTCTCACCAGTTCCTGCATCATATGCTGTTACAAAACCTCTCGCATCATATTCTGCACCGCCATTAACTATGATAATATTGCCTTTGGCAATTCTTATCGCACCAGTAATGGTGTAATTTTCTCCGATAGGAACCGTCATTACTTCCCAGTTCAATGTTCCAGTAGATGCATCTACTGAGAGTAGTCTGCCATCTATAGTCCCCCAATAGATACTTCCTTTATATACTGCCATGCCTCGATTAATTACGTCGCAACAAGCTTTTTCTCCTATCTTCCGTGGAACCTGAGGGCATAACTCCAGATTCTTTCACCTGAATGAGCATTAATAGCATATCCAACACTCCAAGGCCCTGTCAGGAACATAATGCCATCTATCACTTGTAGTTGCCTCGATACCACGCATCTCCCCAAGATTATGAGGCCAAGCTAACCCAAGTTCAGAAACAGTAGCTTCGTTAATTTGAGTAAGGTTACTATGCCGATCTTCTTGATAGATTAACCCATATGTCAACCAATCATCATTTGCTGAATTCGCATTTACAATGCTAGAATCATCAATAGACTCAGTTATCTTTTTTATGTGTGCTTGGCTACCTTTTCTATTTTCGTTTCACAGGATGCTAGTACCAGAAAAAATGTAAAAAGAAGAAGTGATTTAAGTTGCACGCTTATAGTTTGAATGTTCGAAATAATATAGACAAGATAATCATTCTAAAATACTGAATCTAATTCCTTTATTCGTTATGATACTTCTCACCTCTGAGGATCGTAAATCCACGATATACTTGTTCCATTATTAAAATGCGAGCCATATCATGAGTTAATGTCATATGGGATAGGGACATCTTATGATCCGCTCGATCTTTTAATTCTTGACTTGCTCCATATGGACCCGCAATTACAAATACAATCTGAGGTAATGAGATATTCATCTTGTGTTGTATCCAATCTGAGAATTCTATAGAGCCATGGTGTTTGCCGCGCTCGTCCAATAAGACTAAGTAATCCTGAGGACTCAGGTCTTTTAGAAATTGTTTTGCCTCTGCAGTTTTTTGCTCCTCAATACTCAACTTGCCATAGTTGGTCTCTTTTAGTTCTGTGAGAGATGAGCGGCAATAATATTTGAGGCGCTTTTGGTATTCCTTGATGAGGGATATAAAAGCTTTGTCTTTTGATTTTCCTAACCAGAGAAATTTAATCTTCATATTTTATTTGATTGCAGCAAAAGCAAAATGATTTACCATTTTTTCTAACTCCTCCAAGGTGTTTTTGTTCTTTAGGCTGGTCAGCCTTGGTAGGTGTTCAGCATAATATATCTGATTGTTAATCATATCAAACAAGGTAGAGGCGAGACTTTTGGAATACTTGAAAGAAGGGTTTATCTCTTCGAAAATAACGGAAATCTTGCCCACTAATATTTTGTAAGGTATGAATAAGCCATATTTATTTTCTTCATCAACAGAGGCAATATGATATGTTTTTGAACTTTCATTTCTGATGATCTGGAACAGAATACGTTCATTAATGTATTCTGAAAGCTGAGATTCATTGCTTGCATGAATCATACATTGGATGGCTCTTTCTAATTTTTCATGAGCATTGCTGATATTCAAAGTTCGCAATTCTATCATATATCCTACCCACTCCCAGTACCAACAATTGAGATAAAGTAGAAGTAAGTGCTTATTTTCAAAGTATCTATAGATCGAGACTTCTGAAGAGTTCATTTTGATACCGAGCTTTTTAAAAGTAAAGCTCTCGAACCCTAAATGGTCAATTAACTCTATAGCGTTAGTAAGCAGTCTTCTGCCATAACTTGATTCCTGTGGATCTTTTAGATAAAGCTTTTCCGGAAGCTTAAATTTGAGAGAAAGAGCCATAATTGAGCTTTTATTTACAAGTATAGTAATAATTACTGAATTCGAAGTTCAACTTAAATTGTGGTAAGTAATACTAACTGTTTAAATAATATATACTAACTTCGTGTTTCAATCATATTCATTATGAATTTTATAGTAAGAAACCAAGCCAAAATCTCTAACAAGTATATTCGATTTGCTAATTTAAAATCAGAGAGCTTAGTCGTAAGTTTGCAAGCGTCATATATTCCGAGATTTATGTTAAGAATGTATAGAGTACTTCAGAGATCTATAGTGCAGTAATAAAGTTGGGTGTACCTGGTCCAGATATTATTGCTTCAGCCCAATCGGAAAATCTAAATGAATTGTGGTCGGAACTATCAGCAAAAATAAAGCGACAATTGCGGAAGTATGCTTCCAAGAAAACCTAATGAAGGAATCGTATTCTACTAATTATCCTAAGTCAAAAAATGAAATTATCCCCGTTTCAGAGATTCACACGTTTATTAGAAATAGAGAAGAGAGATATTTCAAACGTATATATCTATGCTTTTTTCAATGGTTTAGTTAATCTCTCATTACCATTGGGCATACAAGCCATTGTGAATCTTATTCAAGGAGGTGAGGTCACAACCTCATGGTATGTGCTCGTTACTATGGTAATCGTAGGAATAGCGGTGACAGGTATGTTGCAGTTATTACAACTCAGGATCGTTGAGAATCTTGCCCAAAAAATATTTAGCAATGCTTCTTTTGAATTTGCATTTAGAATTCCAAGAATAAAATATGAAGCCTTTAGAGATTATTATGGCCCAGATTTGGCTAATAGGTTTTTTGATACTTTGACGATCCAGAAGGGGTTGCCAAAGATTTTAATAGATTTCTCATTGGCTACCTTTCAGATTATAGTGGGGCTTATAGTGCTGAGCCTCTATCACCCATTTTTCATAATATTTAGTGTACTACTCCTGATCATTGTGTATATTATTATTGCTACAACTGGGCCTAAGGGCCTTAGGACGAGCATCGAGGAATCTTCCTTTAAATACAAAATTGCCTTTTGGATAGAAGAAATAGCACGAAGTAAATTGTCATTCAAGCTTGCAAGTGACAATAATTTGGGCTTGTCTAAGACTGATGCACATGTAGAAAACTATTTGCAAGCCAGAGAAGAGCACTTTAAAGTTATTATATCGCAGTCTGTCTATTTGATTGTATTTAAGGTTTTAGTAGCAGCAGGCCTTTTAGTTACGGGAAGTTTTCTTGTCTTCAATCAGCAGATGAATATTGGGCAATTCGTAGCAGCAGAGATAATCATTATATTGATCATCGCTTCTGTAGAGAAGTTAATTAAGACTATTGAGTCGATTTATGATGTGCTTACGGCATTAGAAAAAATAGGTTTTGTCTTCGATAAGCCAATGGATGAGAACGCTGGAGTGCGACTCAAAGAATCTGATGAGTCATATGCAATAAGTCTTGAGAATCTTTCTTATCGGTATGACGATTCTGCCGGGGAAAGTTTAACGAAGTTAAATTTGGATTTGCCTCCAGATACTTCATCTATGATCTCTGGTCCACCAAGTTCAGGGAAATCTACTTTACTAAAATTGATATCTGGAGTTTTAGAGCCTACTGATGGTCTTATAAAATACAATGGGTATCCGTTGAAGTCTTTGGATTTTGAGCATTTGAAAGAAGAGATTGGTTTTTGTATTAGTCATGGTGAGATTTTTCATGGAACTATTTTGGAAAACATCTCTATGGAAAGGAAGAAAGCAACACCAGAAAATATCAATAACGCTGTTGCCATTACAGGGCTATCAAGCTATATTTCTAAAATGCCAATTGGGTTCAATACAATTGTTGATCCGGAGGGAAAGAAAATACCGCGAAATGTACAAAACAGGATATTACTGGCCCGAGCAATTGCCACAAATCCGAAATTAATTATTCTTGAAGACCCGTTAGATCATGTGAATCAGGAAGAGAAGAGAAAGATTATAGAACTCCTTACCAGTTCTAAAAATAGATGGACTATTATAGTTTCTTCTGTAGACAATATTTGGACGGAATACGTGCAAGAAATAATTCAATTAGAGAACGGTCAATTGAAAACGAGTATCTAAATCTATAATACGATGTTAAACATAACTGAAAAATCCATTACCCCTTACATAGATACTGCTCAGTATGGATCTTATAGATATTTGGAAAGTAAGTCTAATACAAGGGCCGTATGGAAAGTACTAATCGTCATATCAATAATAGGGCTTTTGTGTATGTTCTTACCCTGGACTCAAAATATTAGATCCAAGGGATATGTCACTACACTCAACCCATATGATAAACCACAATATATTCAAGCTCTTATAGGAGGACAGATCGAAGAGTGGTTTGTCACAGAAGGGGATATAGTAAGTATAGGTGATACAATAGTTAGACTTTCGGAGGCAAAAGCAGATTATCTCGATCCAGAATTGTTGTCCAACACAAAAGAGCAGCAATTAGCTAAATTGAGATCAGCGGAAGCATATAAAACAAAAAGAGGCTTTCTGCAGGAGCAAATTAGAGCAATAAAGGAGTATCAAGGCTCGAAACTTGAGCAGCTCACTATAAAGCAAGAACAAGTAGGATTAGAGGTTGCGACTTCGGAGTTGGATTTAGAGGCTGCTGATACATACGCGGAAAATGCAACAAATCAGTTAAAACGAATGGAGACCATGTATAATAGTGGTATCAAATCTTTGACGGATCTCGAATCCAAAAGACTTTCTAATCGAGAGGCACTAGCCAAGCGGAACTCGATCACGAATAAATTAAACAAGTTTCAAACCGAAAAGCAAAGTTTACTGCAAGAAATAGAAATTGTTAATACAGAATATGAGCAGAAACTCGCCAAGCTCGAGTCAGAAATAAATTCAGCAGATTCTTATAGATATTCCTTAATGGGAGAATCTAACAAATTACAATCCAAGTATAATGAAATAGAACAAAGGCAGGGTTCATTTATTATTACTTCCCCTATAAATGGGAGAATTACGAAAGTCCTTATAAATGGAATCGGTGAGTATGTGAAAGCTCAAGAGAGTCTAGTCACTATAGTGCCTACAAACTTTAAAAAAGCAGTTGAGTTATACATAATACCTAATGATATGCCCTTGATTAAAGAGGGCAAAAAGGTAAGAGTTCAATTTGATGGTTGGCCCGCGATTGTATTTAGCGGATGGCCAGATAATTCCTTTGGCACTTTCGGCGGACGTGTCTTTGCCGTGGATAATGATATTAGTGAGAATGGAAAGTATCGTATATTAGTAATAGAGGATGACGCCGAAAAGCCTTGGCCAAATTTGATAAGAATTGGTTCCGGAGCGCAGGGATTATTATTACTCAATGATGTAAGTATATACTATGAGATCTGGCGCCAACTGAATGGCTTTCCTCCTGATTTTTATGTGTCAGAAAAAACTGTTCTCATAAAAAATAAAGCACCAATAAAGAAATTTAAATAATGAAGTTTCATACTAGAAAACTAATTAAACCAGGAGATCTGAATGCCAACAATACTCTGTTTGGAGGGGCTCTATTAAGATGGATAGATGAGGAAGCGGGAATCTATGCTATGACTAAATTGGATTCTAACAAGGTCGTTACCAAATATATATCTGAAATAAATTTTGTGAGCTCTCCCAAGCAAGGCGATGTTGTTGAAATAGGTCTTGAATTTAGCACTATAGGCACTACAAGTATTACTTTTTCTTGTATGGTTAGAAATGTGTTTTCTAAAAAGACAATTATCTCGATTGAGAAATTGGTCTTTGTGAAAATTGATGAGTATGAACAACCTGTCGCACACGGGAAGAGATTAGAAAATCTAATATTGAACAACCGAATTTGACGTAACCCTTTCATGGATCGAATAATATATATAATGGTCTTATGGACTATACTTACAAGTGCAGTAAGCGGGAATACTGATTCTTTGTCTTTGCCTGCTTATTTAGAAATGATTGGTAGTAATTACCCACTTATAAAAAAGGCAAATCTCTTTGATGAATTCTCAGAGGCTTATACTCTAAAAGGGAGAGGTGTATTGGATGCGAAAATTAACTCTGATTTTGAGACCAAGAATTTCGCGGGCAGCAACTACTTTACAGTTTGGCAGACGGAACTGAAAGTGCCGACACGCTTGCCATTGGATTTTTCATTTGGTTATGAGAATAATAGTGGGGATTTTCTAAATGAAGAAAGTAGTGTCCCGTCAAATGGTTTGTTTTACGGTACGATCAATCTGAGTTTAGTAAGAGGCCTTATGTTCGACGAGCAGAGATACTCCATGCAATCGGCAGAATTGAAGGGGATCAAGAGTCAGATTGATAAGGATGTGTTAACACGTGAGATCTTATTTCAAGCTATTCAGTCATACTTGGGCTGGGCTGCGGCCTTTCACAAAAATACAATCCTTGAGAATTTTCGTAATAACGTCCAGGCCAGACATCAATTTGTTGTTGAACTTTATATCAATGGGGACAAACCCGCTATTGATACAATAGAGTCTACAGTGAATCTTAATACTGCGACAAAGATTTATTTGGACTCTGAGAATGATCTTGCCATTAAGAAACAGAAATTAGTAATGTTTTTGTGGGATGAGAATGGTAACCCGTTGGATTTAAACAATACGGTGCGACCAGAAGCCTTTACTAGCTTATTACTTCGATTGGGAGAGTTGGCTACTATTGAAAATGCCATATTTTCTAATGATCCTTCACTTCGTAAGCTTGAGAATGAAATGGATCAACTCAAACTAAATAATCGAATAGAGCGAGAATATCTAAAGCCAAGAGTAGATCTAAAGTACAATACATTAGTAAATCTCGGAAAGGAGAATTTCTCTCCTTCTCTGAGTCTGAATGATTATAAATACGGAATAAAGGTAGAAGTACCGATCCAAAATCGCAAGACGAGGGGCGAATTACGCTTAAATCAAGCGCTTGTAGATCAAGTAGCACTAGAACAGTTGCATTATCAGCAACAGTTAAATAATAAATACATGGTTCTGACCAAAACCAGATTTATTCAAGAGGATATAATGGATGTGGTGATTGAGAAAATAGATAATAGTAATACACTCTATTATGCCGAGGTTTTGAAATTTGATCTTGGTGAATCATCAGTCTTTTTGCTCAATCAAAGAGAACGCAAACTACTCGAAGCGAGAATGGAAATGATTAAGAGCTATTATTCACTTTCTTCGATTCTTAATGACCTGTATTTTTTAAAGATAGGGCAATAAGTCCAATATTCTTTTTCTCAGCCAAAGTTGTTCAGTGGAATTGATAAAGATGAAATAACAAATTAAAGCGAATAGATAGAGAGCTAACCAAGATTGTAAAACACCTGGTTGATAAAGAAAAGTCTATAAATATAGAACTTGCAGAAGTGCATAAGGACTATCAGTTAAGTGCGAAAAATATATATAGATATTTGATACTGCGGAGCTTTGACTTGCGGAAGTATCATGATACACTTTCAGAGCTTGGGATTTCTTCTATGAGGACAACAGAAGGGTATGTATTTAGTAATCTTTATATTCTTGTAAAGAATTTAAGACTTATTCAAAATACTCCTTTTAATCTAAACTCAGGAATTGAAATAGTTGGATATAAAAATAGCAAGAAATTATTAAAGAAGCATGCCAATAGTTTATTCAATGAGGGGCGTAAAAAGCACTTGACTGAAATAATGGTGACCCTTCCTAATGAAGCCGCGGAGGATAAGGAGATAATCAGAAATATGGTTTTGAGTGGGATGGAAATAGCTAGAATTAATCTTAGCCATGGCGATGTTGACATTTGGAGTAAGATGGTGAACATCATTCATGAAGTTCGCAAAGAGACACAGAAACAAATAAAGATATATATGGACTTGTCTGGCCCTAAAATCAGAACGTCCACTATTGAGATTCAAGGAAGAAAGGGTAAAATAAAAGACGGAATACCAATTACTGTAGGTGAGCATATCATTCTCACGAAAAGAAAAAATTTAGGTAAAAAGTCAATATTCGGGCAAGTAAATGAGCAACTTGAAAAAGCCGAAGTTGGTGTTTTATTGAATGAAATGATTGATGATGCGAAAGTTGGTGATGTCGTACTTTTTGATAACAGTATGATAAAGTCAAAAATTATAGCGAAAAATGAAGACGATTTAGAAATAGTAATTACAGATTGTCATAAATCAAAATTATTTTCTCATAAAGAAATTAATCTTCCCAATACAGTACTCAACCTTCCTGCATTAACTATAAAGGATATTGATTGCTTGCCATTTATTTGCGAGTATGCTGATATTGTGGGATATTCTTTTGTAAGGACTGGAAGTGATGTTAAAAAATTATATGATCAACTCAAGAAAAATAATGCTAAAAATATTGGTATAGTTTTTAAGATTCTTGAATTCAACTAACAAATGCAACAGCTTGCTGTTGTCATAAGAATAGGAGCAGCCTACTTGCTTTTGGCCATGGCCAAAAGCAAGTAGGCTGCTCGGCGAA
>JBLIDB010000071.1:0-20845 GCA_047634015.1 Saprospiraceae bacterium | reverse complement strand
GCTCCGATGGATTTAGGGGATAAAGACGCCAATGTTTTGGGTTCTGATAGGGTAGAGTTGTTTTTTAGAAGTGCAAACCTTGAACACGACTATGTTGCTCTTGAAATTGATTCCAAAGGCAGGAATTTTGACTCGAAAAATCAATTCTATCACCCTGTCATAAAGTCTTGGGATTATAGCCTGCAGGATATTGATATTGCTACGAGCATAAGCCAGAAAGGCTATATCGTAGAGGGTCGAATCTCCTTACAATCCTTAGAAGAATTAGGGCTCTTAGAAAACAATGAGCTCATTACAGGTCTTTATAGAGGGGAATATGTGCTTAGTCCGCAAGGTAAGGTGGATGTATCATGGATTAGTTGGATTGATGTACCATCGACGAATCCAGACTTTCATATTCCTTGTTCTTTTGGGAAGTTGATTTTAGGAGATTAATTTGAAGTAGAGACAATTTATGAATAAAGAAGTACTGAGATCGCAGATAATAGAGCAATATAGAATTCTTACAGTTGATAAGTATCAGTACGAAAGGCTTAAAGAAAGATATGACTTGCCCGCATTCATAACAGAACCGCGAGTCCAAGAAATCAAAAAATACTTTTTGGATTATGTCTATCCGAATACAGACACACGTCATGCTTTGGATGCCGCTTTTGAAAGTTTAGATGGTCATATAAAGGCACCTGGGAAATTAGTCATGATACTTATGGATGCCACAAGCGTATTATTCAAGTATGGTAGGCATCTTCCCCAGATTTTTAAGGCTGGATTAAAGGCATTGCAATCCTTTCGGCAAGCATCTGCCTTTGAATCAATGCTGGTAGATGCTGCAATGGCTTCTAAGGAAGAATCTATAGAAGATACGGATGAATTGAAACAGCTAATTGCCAAACTACCAGATATAGAGGTGAAAGCTTTTATCCAAGGTAATGATGCATTATTTGATGCACTGATGGATCATAAGCTCACCAAGAAAACTATAGATATCATGCATACACTTATAAAGAGAATGACTAAGCGAACTAATGTCTATAGTAAGGAAGACATAGCAGGAGTAGAAATAGGGCGTGATATATTGGAAGGTGGTGTTGCTTTGGTAAGTGAAATGTCTGACGCCGAAGGAAGACAGCTATTGGAACTAATCAAGAGGGTAGAGACGGAGAGTATAAATGAAATATTTGAGAAGTATAAGTAGCAGATACTATGATATTTAAAATAAGGAGACGGATAAAAATTATAGTTACTCTAATTGTGATCGGTAGTTGGTGCCAAGTCTACAGCCAAGATTTAGTAATAAAAAATGCCAATTTTCTGAACGTCATTACAGGAATATATGAGAAAGGACACATTCAGATATCACAAGGTGTTATTACCTCTATATCTAAAGATAAGTTCGATGAAAGTATAGAATCTATAGATGCTACTGGAAAATTTATAATTCCTGGATTAATCGATGCACATATTCATTTGTTTCAATCTGGGGGGCTTTATACAAGGCCTGATGCGATTGATCTTAGACATATACTTCCTTATGAAGAAGAAAGAATCTGGATGATCGAGAATGCAGAGGATATTCTAAGACGATATTTAAGACTTGGTATTACAACTGTAATAGATGTCGGTGGTCCCAATTATAATTTAAGACTTCGAGATCAAATCACTAATTCCCGAGAGTTGCCGAATATTTGGATGACAGGTCCGCTGATTTCGACTTATCTACCTCCGGAATTAGATGTTAATGTACCGCCTATTATGAAAGCGAATTCTATGGAAGAAGCGCGGCAGATGGTTAGAGATCAACTCGCATTAAATCCAGATTTTATAAAGATCTGGTATATCTCATTACCCAACCAGAATGCCGAATCAACCTTAGATATTGTAAAGGCCGCTATAGTAGAAAGCCATCTTCATAATCTTCGAGTTGCAGTACATGCCACAGAATTGAATACCGCTAAGTTGGCGATTCATGCTGGTGCAGACATATTAGTGCATAGTGTAAAAACGCCAGTAGACGATGACTTCTTGAGAATGCTTGAAGAAAACGAAGTCTCTTATATTCCAACCTTATACGTCCATGGTAATTATGATCGCGTATTTGGAGAACAGTTTGACCCAAGTGATGAAGATCATAAATATGCGCCACCGATTCCTTTAGGCTCCATTTATGATATCAAGGATGAAGAATTGAAACAACAGCGCGCATCATTTCGATCTTATATTCCTGATATGATTGCAAATAATCAAATATCAGATAGCATCCGAAGAGCAAACCTTAAAATTGTAATGAGCAATAAGGCTTTAGTGGCCACGGGTACAGATGCGGGAAATATAGGCACCATGCATGCTTCCGCTTATTATGATGAGATAGCGCTGATGAAGTTGTCAGGACTTTCTAATTTTGACATACTTAAAGCGTCCACAATAAATGGTGCTAAAGTGCTAAATAGAGAAGCATCCATAGGTAGTATAGCATCTGGGAAGATGGCGGATCTGCTAATTCTTGATAGTAACCCCTTAGAAGATATTGATGGGATTCAGAATATTCACAGACTTGTAAAAGGTGGAAAAGTGCACCACCCAGATACAATCGTTGCTGTAACTTCTGAACACCTTGTCCAGCAACAATTGAATGGATATAATGCCAGAAATATCGATGCATTTCTTTTGCCATATGCCGATGATGTCAAGATATACAATTTTCCAAATGACTTCTTATACGAAGGCAAGGAGAAGATGCGTGAGAACTATAGCAGTATGTTTGAGAAGACTCCAGGTTTACATTGTGAACTAAAGCATAGAATCATAATGGGTAATACGGTAATAGATCAAGAAAGAGTAACTGGATTCCCCAATGGGTATATCCTGGAGGCTACGGCTATCTATAAGATCAAAAATGATCGGATAGCAGAAGTCTATTTTATAAGGAAAGAGTAGGAGTTACAAGAAGATTATTTACTATTGAAGAATATGAGAAGCAGTTTATTGTAATAGTTTACGGTCGAAGAGGCTTCCGCTATTTCTTCCATATCGACTATCTCAGTTTAGTTTTTATCTGGAATTTTATATTTCAAGTCGAAATAACTGTAAAATGGGTCCTTTATTCCAGTTTTAGAGTGAGTCGATCTGATATGATTTGAAATCTCATGCAATAGACTGGTTTTGCAGTCTTCAAAAGAATTTGGCTTTTCTGTTTTCTAATTGACGAAGTGATTTAAGAATTGTGCTGATTGTCGAGAATCTGCCTGCCCTTTAGGTGTTTGGAGTCATCTTGTTTAAACCCTAAATCACATCTATGAATGGGTTATCATTTAGACTATTTTCTACTGAATGACTTTAATTCTCTTATTGGAAATTATTCATCAAAAGATCCATTTTTGTGGATTATTTCTTTCTTTGAAGGCTGTTGCAGGAAAATAGGTGCTTGTTTTTTCCATACTTCCCCTTATTTTCGCTGCCGCAAAACAAAACAAGCTCTATGCCTTCTGGTATCGTCTACGGTCTTTCTATGCATTCTATTCTTAAGGTATACGTACCAGGAGCTTTTGTAGTAGGCATTGACCGAGTGGGTCAATTGGGTTATATGGAGCGGAAAGGGGAGGAAGAGGTACTTCAAAGCTATAGCTTCTATGATGCTGAAGGACCACATAAGTATGCACTTGAGCTATGTAGAGCGTTGGGAGACGAAGCGATCTCTGCTAAGTTCGTTAAATCCAAGAGACTGACGCTTGCCAAAGCCATAGAAACGCCTCTTATTAAATCCACTATACTAAAATATATCAGTAAGAAGGTGGATGCTTTTCTTTCTTATGTAGTCGTGCATTCTTTTCCGCTATGTTTTGAAGTGGAGCGGAAGGCAGTGATGGAATCAAGGAGAATCTCATTATCTGATGAATTTCTTGAACCGCGATTACATTTTACTAAATCTGAAGATGGGATAGCGTATTCTCTGGCAATCAGGAGCAAAAATATTCAATGGTATCCTAGCGAAAGGGATATATTCATTGTCAATGATACGCCAGGATGGGTTGTAGAAAATATGAAGTTATATAGACTACAAGATGTCAACGGTAACAAATTGAAGCCTTTCTTGAAAAAGAGAGTTGTTAATATCCCCAATCGGATTGCTCATACATATTTAGAAAAATTTGTAAAAGATATTATCACTAAGGTACCTGTCAAAACGGAAGGGTTCGATATTCATACTTATAATGGAGATGTCAAACCAGAACTTACGTTTCGTAAAAATTTTGTTTCAGAAGAATGGATGCTCGAGCTGAGATTACATTACGGCGAAGAGATGTTCCAATATAGAATCCCTGAAAAAAGTAGAACCCTACTCAAGTACGAAGGAGATCATGGCATTAGCTTTAATGTTATAGAAAGAAAGGAAGAAGTAGAGCGGAAAATAATTAAGCAAATTGAACTGCAGGGATTATCGCTCGATGCTGATAAGCGATTTAGATTAAAAGACTCTTCAGGAGAAGATGCGTATGAGCTTATAACGTGGGTTCGTGATCACCAAGAATCAATGAATACTTCGAATATTGCATCTTCCCTTCCATCTGTAGGCGATACACCTGTTACTTCTGACAAGCCTTGTATACAGATATCACAAGTAGAAAATAATGATTGGTTTGATATTCATGGCGTAATTAGAATCGGTGAGCATGAAGTACCATTCAAGGAGTTGATTGATAGTATCCGAAATGAAGAGCGGGTATTCATCCTGCCAGATGAGACCTGTTTTATTATTCCACTTGAATGGATGTCAAAGTATTCCGGTCTAGCCCGTTGGGCAAAAGAAGAGGGGGATGGAATTAAAATCCTTCGCAGCCAATATACGCTGATGGAAGAGATCAAAGAGGAAGATTCTAACTCCATGGCTATCTATAAGGCGATCGAGGAGGATGTTGCGTTTGAGCCTTCAAAACTATTAAAGGCAGAATTGAGACCTTACCAATTGGTGGGTGCGCAATGGTTAGTCAATCATCAAGTAGCGGAGTTGGGATGCTGTCTCGCAGATGATATGGGATTGGGTAAGACATTGCAGACACTATGTGCTTTGTTATATGCTAAGGAGCAATTAGAAGAGCCGTCGCAAGAAGATAAAGGACAACTACAACTTACTTTATTCGAAACAGCAATGTCAGCCGAAATAGGGCCACTAAAGGCACTAATTATTATGCCCGCCTCTCTTATTTTTAATTGGTATAGTGAGATAAAGAAATTTGCGCCTCACCTTTTTGTAAAACGGCATATGGGGCCTAAGCGTCCTAAAAAGAGTAAGGAGTTGAGACAGTTTGATGTCGTACTTACGAGTTATCAGACCGCACTTAGAGATGAGTCGCTCTTGAATGAAGTCGAATGGTCTTACATCGTCTTAGATGAATCCCAGTACATTAAAAATCATAACTCTAAGATATTCCGGGCTATAGAAAATCTTCCTTCGTCCTATAAACTTTCCCTATCAGGAACGCCAATTGAGAATTCATTGTCAGACCTATGGGCACAAATGCAATTTATAAACCCAGAAATATTAGGAACTTATTCTTTCTTCAAGAAGCATTTCCAAATTCCAATTGAAAAATATAAGGATGAGTCTTTACTCGAAGAGTTGAAACAAATTACCAAGCCCTATATTCTAAGAAGAACGAAAGCTGAAGTCCTTAAAGATCTTCCTGAGAAGTCAGAACAAGTGGTCTTCTGCGAAATGACAAAGCACCAAGGGCAACTATACGAAAAGGAAAAGAGTGCTGCACGAAACCTACTGCTACAATCTGATGTGAGTGACCCTCAAGTAAGAATTCAGATATTTACTTCCCTCCTGAGACTCCGCCAGTTATCTAATCATCCAGTATTATATAAGAATGGCTATAAACATGATTCTGGAAAATTTGAGATACTAATAGAAAACCTTAGAACTATAAAGCGAGCAGGGCATAAGGCGCTGATTTTTAGTTCATTTACAGGTCACCTTGATTTAGTAGCAACACAGTTGAAATCTGAAAATGCGCATTTTGTTATGCTTACTGGAAAGACAAGCCAGAAGCAAAGACAAAAATCTGTAGAGGACTTTCAGGCAGAAGGTTCTAACATACAATTCTTTCTCATCTCCATAAAAGCCGGAGGTACGGGGCTGAATCTAACGGCAGCGGATTATGTTTATATTTTAGATCCTTGGTGGAATCCGTTTGTGGAGAATCAGGCTATTGCACGGGCGCATCGAATCGGATTAGAGCATCCTTTAACCGTAGTGCGATATATAACAAAGGATTCTATAGAAGAGAAAATCCAGCTCTTACAATCCCGCAAACGGGCACTATCTGAAGATGTACTTGGTGATAAGACTACTCCTGATTGGAGTAAAGAAGAATTTGGATATTTGCTGGAATAATAGAAGTTTATGGAAGAGAGATTAACTTATAGAGGTGCTGTGATGACATGGGAGTGCGACTCCAATCGACATATGAATGTGATGTATTACATCAATAAGTTCGAGCATGCAGGAAGGAGTTTTGATCTTGAACTCGGATTGCATCAGGACTCAAGTGAATCTGATCATGGAGTTGTAGTCTTAGAACAACAAATAAAATATCATAAGGAAGTGTTTGAAGATGACTTACTATACATCAAGTCATCTCTTAAAGAAATAGGGAATAAGGCATTCAAAGTGTATCATGAGATGTATAATGGTCGTAATGACGAATTATTAAGTTCAATGCTCGCTACTCTTGTGAGATTTGACAAAGTACATCGTAAGGCACTTCCTTTTCCGGAAGAGAGAAAAGCCCAGCTTATAGAAAGGTGGGGGATATAGTACTTCAATCTGTCTTCGGCTTTGCTTTGAATTGTTCTTCTTTAAAAGAAAAAGTATGAGTTCACTCCTGAAAGTGAGGATCATCAGAAAATGGAAGATATTTTTATTTTTCGAACCTCGGTGATGCTTGAGCATCAGGGAGTTGAGAATAATGGAAATATCGCCAAAAGGGCCGTTTCCCGATATTATGACTTTCTGGAGTGGACTCAAGTTTGGGCCAATAATAAATTTCGTGTTGCGGTCATGCATCCATAGATTCTTTGCTATCTTTTGATTCTGAACAATTTATGAAATGGAAACAAATACACTTATAGAGTTTTTCTATAAACTCGAATTAGAGAAAGCGGATCAGCCCTACTTGCATCAACCATTTGGAGACACTTGGGAGACATATACTTATCGAGAAGCGGGTCAAATGGCACGTAAATTGGCAAGAGCTTTATTGTCTAAAGGTTTACCACAGAGGAGTCATATCGGATTGGTATCAAAGAACTGTCGAGAGTGGGTTATTGCGGATTTGGCGATAGGGATGGCAGGATTTGTATCCGTACCTTTTTTTCCTACGCTTACAGGAAGTCAGATATCGGAGGTGTTGAGATTAGGGGATGTAGCATTGCTTATCGTTGGTAAGACGGAAGTCTGGGATGACATGGGGCAAGGAGTGCCTTCGGATATGCCGATAATTAAATTTCCACATTATGAGAATTGTTCAATAATAGAAAGAGGTGAGGCCTGGAATGACATAATGAATTCATATCCCGCATTGGAAGGTAACCCGAGCCCAAGTCTTGATGATCTATGGACGATTGTATTTACCTCGGGTACTACAGGAACGCCAAAGGGAGTGATGTTGAATTATTCAGCACCCTTCAATCTATTAAAAGAGACTGAAGAATATAATGCCCTTGAACTGTCAAAGACAGGGGGCAATCGATACTTTTCTTTCTTACCGCTCAATCATATTGCGGAACGGGCCATAGTAGAAAATGGTTGTTTAGCCTATGGCGGGGAAATGTTCTTTACAGAATCGTTGGAATCATTTGCTAAAAATTTGGCGCATGCTAAGCCAACAGTCTTTTTTGCGGTGCCAAGAATTTGGACGAAACTCATGTTAGGCGTGCTCAAGAAAATACCACAAGCTCAGTTAGAAGTAGTCCTTCAAGATCCTCAGATGGCACCAGTTATAAAAGCTAAATTAGCTGCGGGTCTTGGATTACAAAATTCAAGATGTAATGTCTCTGGAGCAGCGCCTATTCCACAGTCTACCAAAGAATGGTTCGCTTCTATTGGTATTCCAATTTCGGAAGGTTATGGAATGACTGAAAACTGTGCTGCATGTACTTTTATGAAAATTAGTGAATCCAAAGCAGGATCTGTAGGAAGGGCACAAAATGGAGTTCAACTAATGTTAGCTCCCGAATCTAATGAAATACTTATGAAGGCCTCCTTTAATATGGAAGGGTACTATAAGTCTCCCGAGCAGACTGCAAAAACAATTGTAGATGGCTGGCTGCATACAGGGGATCAGGGCAGAATAGATGAGGATGGATATCTTTTTATCACAGGAAGGGTAAAAGACACTTTTAAAACCGCCAAAGGAGAATTCATAGTACCCGCTAAAATCGAAGAACACTTTTCTGCTAACTCAGATATCGAGCAATTATGCCTTCTGGGATTGGGGCTACCGCAGCCAGTTCTGATAGCCGTTTTATCGGAAATTGGAATGGCCAAATCGAAGGATGCCGTGTCCGAGAGTATTGCAGCAACTATGCAATCCGCTAACTCGATTTTACCTAATTATCAGAGAGTCGCGACCACCATAATTGCCAAAAATCCTTTCTCTATAGAGTCAGATACCCTTACGCCAACGTTGAAGGTAAAGCGTAATCAACTTCATAATCTTTATAAAGATCGTTTGTTGGAATATTGCAATTTGGAGGAGCATATTATTTGGGAATTGACATGAAGGATTTAGTAGACTATTTACAAGAATTAGTAGCGGAAGGAATAGAGTGGGTCGACGCTTGTGATGGAGATAAAATGGCCCTAAAACATACAGAATATCGATGGTCTAAGAAAGAGATTCTGGGCCACTTGATTGATTCTGCGCTCAATAATTTACGACGATTCACGGAGATTCAATTTGAAGATAAACCATATCCTATTATTGGCTATAATCAGGATGAACTCGTAAAAGTCAATGATTATCAAAATGCACAAATACAGGAGATCTTGAATCTATGGAAGTCTTTGAATCAGAGAATAGCGATTCTTATATCAAAGCAATCAGACGAAACGCTCTCTTACGAGATTATATTCGGAAAGGGGAAATTATCAAACCTGAAATTTCTCATGACAGACTATGTCGACCACATGTCTCATCACTTGAATCAAATAATGGAACATAAGTAGATTAGTCTTCGTTTTGCTGAAATATTGGTCCAGTTTTAGAATTTGGCTATGACTAAGAAGATTATCATATAGTCTTGGGCATACATATCGGCTTCTACTTCTAATTATTATTTCCCAAGTAAGGATTGAAAGTCTTATTGATCCTAAAACTTATTATAATAAAGTCTCTTCAATTGCCATGTAAGTCCCAACAATACGAATTGCAGAGGTAGGCGTATCATAGCGGCCTTATGACTGCCGATAGCAGGGCTGTCAGAAAATGTATCCCAGATATGAAGGGGAAGAAAAATCAACATAAGTAAGAAATAAGCATAGGCCGCTTGGCCTTTATATTTATTGACAAGTAGCAGTAAACCGATTGCAACCTCAAGCACTCCAGAGATATAGATAACGGGCATTTTAAAACCTAAAAAATCAGGAACGAATGGCTTAAAGACGGTGGGATTCGTAAAGTGTTGGACACCAGCATAAATTATAAATAGCGCTAAGAGAATTCTTATTGCAAGCCAAAAGTATTTCATGTTAATTTTTTTTGCGATTTAATAATTCAGTGCAACGTTTTTATTCTATTGCTATCATTTTTCAGAAACACGTAAGGTGTCATAAATGGCAAATCCTATAAAGTAGATGCCACCCAAAACCACCACACAATCTAAGATAGAATTGGTTTTGGGATATTGCCATAATATAGCCAATGCTGCTCCTAATCCTATTATTGAAATAATAAGATGGGATATGAAAAACTGTCTTGATCTACTGGGGTATGCGAATCGAATAGGAACAAAGTGTAGAATACCAAAGAAAAAGACGGACGCTACATTTACCCATTGGATATTATGACAGATAAAAAACTGAAAGTAGACCACGAAGTTCCATAAGACAGGAAATCCTATGAAGAATTGTTCATCCGCTACCATTTGCTTCTTACCATAATACAGTGCTGATGATAAGAGCATCACAGCCACTGTTGGAAACATCCATATCTCTGATGCCATTTCAGCTTTATAGAAGAAGAATGTAGGAATGATGGCGTATGCCGCAAAGTCTATCACATAATCAATCGACTTACCGTCCATATGCGGCAATACGGTCTCGACGTTGAATTTTCGCGCTAATGAACCATCCAATGCGTCTATTATAAAGCATAAGACCAACCACAAGAACGTTGTTCTCCAATCATCATTATCAATGGATACCAGCGCCATAAAGGCTGCCAACAATCCTAAAGAGGTGAAGACATGTACTGACCAGGCTGAAAGTTTCTGTGTAAAGCTTGACAAATAGATATTATTTAGATCCGACTTAGAATAGTGTAAACATACTCTTACCTTCACCAAAGTACAAAGCCAAGCACATAAAATTGACTTTCACTAAGCATACGCTTTTACCCTATATAGCCTTTTTTGCACTGCTTATCATTGTGATATGCATCGCTGCAACAAGTTCTAATACGATCAATTGGGCAGGACTCGGGATCGTATTCTTCTTTTATCTCTTAATTTTCGGCGTTGGAATATGGTCTGGTAAGAAAGGAGATGACACCTCTTCTGATTCCTTTTTACTTGCAGGGAGAAAACTTCCTTTGGGGATTGCAATGCTTACAATGGCCGCCACTTGGCTGGGAGGTGGTTACATTAATGGAACTGCTGAGGCCGCCGCACAGAGTGGACTTGTTTGGGTGCAGGCACCTTGGGGATATGGATTTAGCTTGATTATTGGAGGCTTGTTTTTTGCCCGGAAGATGAGGAGATACCAGTTTCGCACTATGCTGGACCCTCTTTCACAGAGGTTCGGAGAGAAAAGCGCTGGATTGTTTTTTATCCCAGCAGTTCTTGGAGAGACCTTTTGGATTGCAGCAATATTAACGGCTTTAGGAACTACATTCTCTGTTATAATCGGTTTGGATACACAGAGTTCTATAATAGCCTCTGCAATAATAGCGATCCTGTATACTACTATGGGCGGACTTTGGTCTGTAGTTTACACAGATATGGTTCAGTTGGCTTTAATAGTCATAGGTTTAGTCCTTGTTGTACCTTTTATTCTCACGGATGTCGGAGGGGTAGATGTTTTATGGACCACATACGAAGCTAAGTTTGGGAGTAGTGCATCTCTGATTCCTGATAAGGAAGCGATGGGAGATTATTTTTGGAATTGGCTGGATTTTGCGCTTTTACTTATTTTTGGAGGAATTCCATGGCAGGTATATTTCCAGCGCGTATTGGCTTCTCGGAACGAGAATACAGCGATGTGGCTTTCTATTTCGGCAGGAGTTATCTGCCTTCTTGTAGCGATTCCGGCGGCATTAATTGGTATGGTGGGCGCAGTAACAGATTGGTCTTCATTAGGGCTTTTAGGGCCGGAGACTCCAGCGAGTACTTTGCCCTATGTCTTACAACATCTCACGCCGAGTATTATAGCACTAATAGGTTTAGGAGCCATCGCAGCAGCCGTTATGTCATCTATAGATTCTTCGATGTTGAGTGCGAGTACATTGACCGCATGGAATGTTTATAAGCCATTGTTCAAGCCTGAAATGGATCATAATGATTTGAAGAAAGTGGTTCAGCGAAGTATAATAATTATTGGCATTGCTGCGACCATTCTATCTTTAAAAGTTGAGAGTGTATACGCTTTATGGTATCTCTGTAGCGATTTTGTTTATTGCCTTTTATTTCCGGCATTAGCAACTGCAATGTTTGATCCTAAGGCCAATAGAATAGGAGTGTTATCGGGATTTGCGGTCGCTGCATTTCTACGATTTGGGGGAGGAGATCCCACTTTACATCTTCCTGTGCTACTGCCTTATCCTATGATTGAAGAAGGTGTAGTGCTATTTCCGTTTAGGACCTTATCGATGCTCTCGGGATTACTGACGATAATTGTTGTTTCTCGCTTAACGCAAAAAATGAATCCTCCAAAACCGCTGCAAATGGTACAATTAGGTTGAGCCTAAATTATGAATTAGAAAACCATTCCGACTCAAGAAGCCTTCAAAATAAGACGTTTTGCTAAGCTTTCTGATTTTACCATTTCGGTGCTATAACTCAACAAGTAGAACTCCCTATGGCCTTTTGATTCTCATTCCGATACCTAATGCATTGTTCGGATTGAAAGCGTAGCGCAAAGCGGATTACTTTTTAAAAAGTTGATCCTGGATAGTTATTGCTTCCATTATAAACTCGGCGAAGCAGGATGCATAGATGTCTTTTTCTTCACGGATGTAATACTTTGCATATTGACTTTTTGTGGTCTTTTCTAAAACTGTAGAATCCTGCATGCTATGACCTTGGAGAAAGGAAATGTATGGGTGCTTACGATGAAAATTCATGTAACAAAGATCTTTGCGATACGCGTAGAATGGAATTTTGTATTTCCGCCGTACTAGAAAATTAGGTAGGGTATATATGATGAGTTCATGCGTTAATTGGCTTAGTATAGCCTGTTTCTCTGTCGTTGCTTGGCATATATACCAGTCTATATTCATTTTTAGAAGTATTATCGAAGAACCTCGTATCTTTTGTATACCAGTGACTAATAGATTAAATATTTCTTTAATATGATATAAATATTATAAATTTGCGTTGTTCAAGCACTAAGATGACCTCATTATCTCGTTATAGGGGATCTATCAATATCGTTAAAAGACAAAACGCAAAAATAATTATGCAGACATTTGGATTTGTACTTTGGCAAGCAGCTGAAGAAGAAGTAACAAAGCAGAGTATTTTCGATGTACTATTTAAGGGTGGTCCTTTGGCCATTGCTATCGTTGCTATTTTATTAGTTCTTTCTGTAATAGCTGTCGCCATCTTCATGGAGCGATTTGTGACGATCAAGAAGGCAGGGAAAATAGATCAGACCTTTATGGATAATATTAAAGCATCTGTTATGGCAGGAAATATTGAAGGTGCTAAAGCATTATGCGCTACAAAGAATACACCTGTGGCACGAATGATGGAGAAAGGACTCATGCGAATCGGCAAGCCATTGAGAGATATCGATGCTGCGATTGAAAATGTAGGAAATCTTGAAGTATTCAAGTTAGAGAAAAACCTTTCTACGCTGGCAAGTATTGCTGGAGCTGCTCCGATGATCGGATTCTTTGGTACGGTTACGGGTATGATTCTCGCTTTCTATACGATGGCATCGCAACAGAATGTAACGCCAGATGTATTGGCAGGAGGTATATATCAGGCGTTGATAACTACAGCCTTTGGGTTAATGGTAGGAATCTTTGCGTTCGTGGGTTATAACCTACTTGTGGCTAATGTTGAGAAAGTGATCTATAACATGGAACGCACTACGGTGGATTTCATGGACTTATTACAAGAACCAGGAGCGTAAGCAAGTATTCTTAGAAAGGCAAATGGCAATAAAAAAACGAAATAAAGCAAGTGCGGAATTCAGTATGTCTTCATTGACAGACATCATATTCCTATTGTTGATCTTCTTCATGTTGACATCCTCAGCGATTCAAGTCAATATAGAACTCCCTGTGTCAAGTTCTAAGACCGTCGCACCTACAGATTATTCTGTTATGATGACTAAGGACGGCAAGGTAACATTCAACGGGAAGCCCATTAAAATGAGCCAAATCAAAGGCTTGATTCAAAAAGCGCATGTTAATGCTACCAATAAAGAAAATGCAACAGTGGCAATCATCTCTGAGGTTGGAGTGCCATGGAAGAAGGTAAATCAAGTAATGGGAATCGCAAGTAGTCTAAAAATGCGTGCGATTATCGCAACACAACCAAAAGGCTAATTAGAATTAATGGGATTAAGAAAAAAGAATAAGGCAAGTGCAGAGTTCAGTATGTCGTCATTGACAGATATTATATTTCTATTGCTGATTTTCTTCATGTTGACGTCCTCTCTTGTGGTTCCTAATGCATTGAATCTAAAGTTGCCAGGGAAGCGTAAATCGAATACTGAACTAAAAGCGCCTCCTGCCAAGATAGATATAAGGCGAGATGGGAGCTACTGGATGTCAGGATCGAAAGTTAGCCTTAATCGAATAGAAAAGGCTGTAAAAATACTTGGTGCGAAAGGTCGTCCTGTGAGTTTAATAGTGTCTCCGAATCCCAATGCACCTAACCAATATGTTGTAGCTATTATGGATATCGCCTATAGATATCACGTTGAGACGATCTTACAAGATCCATATTAATCACCCAATTTTTGCCGTAATTCTTTGTCTTATTTCTGACCCAATTCCAAAGATCGAAATATGGTTTAATGGAAATTCTAAAAATACATGATGAAGGCTTAAGAAGAAGAATGCTACTAATCTAACTTTGTAATTAATTGTATAAAGGGATACGGAGGATATCCAGACAATTCCTGTTAAGATCAGCCTCTCATAACTGACACTATGCCAATTGATAATCTTCGTTTTACTGAACCAGTGTAGGTAGTGATATGTATACGAGAAGGCAAATAAAGCTTGGATCTTGAGGCCAAGTGAACTTAACAGATTGTAAGGCGCTCCAGGTTCATGAATTCCTAAAAATTGAGAAAGCCTGGCACCTAAATGTATAAAATTGCTGTCAAGAATTCTTTTTTGATTAGCTAAGCTGAGACCCTGAAGTATAGGGTCGATATCAACAAATACAAAAGTAATTAAGGCAATAAAAAATAGAGCTGCAGATAGATAGACCCAGCGGCTTTTACTCTTTAAGGCTCCATAATGCATAAATGCTCCTATGAATAAGGATACATGGACGAAAGTAGGAATAAAGGCTCCAAATAGCAGCCAAATAGGTTTTACGTGATGAATAAGTTCTGAAAGAGCAAGAGCTATTAGCATACAAGCTATCCGATGCTTCATTTTTTCTAAAAACGCAAAACATAATGCACTGCAAAACGCAAAAGAATAACCCCTCCGGTGGCGGAAGAACTAAACACAGCAATTTTGTACACCATTCTTGTTGAGTCCACTTAAGATCAGGAGCCATGGTGTTGATCTCTGTTGCGACAAATAAAAGTGTTATTAATACGCTTAAGGCGATCAATAGCCAATATTCCTTTTTCTTTTGGTAAAAAAAATTCTATTTTAACCAACCAATTTCGGTCATGTAGTTCAAGGGACCGAGGATGGCGTAGGAAAACAAGAAAACCTCAACAGGTAATTTATTAGCCAGTATAAAGGAGAGTATACTGAGAAGTATATCAACTTTCGCTGAATCCATAATTATAGGTTCTTTGATGCAATAGCGTTAGAGAGCATTCTATTACTATTTCTAAAGATAACCAATACGATGGTAGCTAATTTACAAATCTAATAATCCTTCGGGTAGTATCATTTCTATAATACCCAATTCCTCATTTATTTTATCAATTAGACTCTCATGAAGTGGGATCATGATTTCTTCACCTTTGTAATTGATAAAAGCCATAACCTGCTGTGGGTACTCTTCGACACGTTCTATAATCCCTATGCTTCCTAATGCCTTATCTTTTATTGTCATTCCGATCAAGGGATGTTCTTTGGAAGGGGCATCAGCAATTTTATAAGTTAATCCTTTTTCTAAAAGGAAGATATCAGCTTGGTGGTATGGGAGTATATCTTGCGGATCATCCAGGAATTCAAGTTTGACAATAAGATGTTTATGGTCTGTCTTCTCGACTATTGGAAATGGGACTTTATATCCGTCTACTTCTAAAAATATAAACTTGCTTTTAACAAAATCATCATAGTATTCGTCTATAATGTCTATCCGAGCATGCCCAGAATAACCATGACTCTTACGCAATTTTCCGATGGCAACAAATTCTTCTTTATATAACATTAATTATAATTGATCATCTCTTGTTCATAGATATGGCCCTTTTCTCCTTTTTCTTCCCAAGGAATATTGTCACAACTATTAAAACACTGTGCATCTACAATATGCAATGTCTTTTTTATCAAGCCAATATTTGGAGCATACCATTCTTTGCTCTTTCTAATTTCAATTTTATTCTCAAAGTCTGCTTGTGATATTTCTAAAATAGAGGAGAAACGCGCATCCGCGATGGAAATACTTGAATCATCACTAAGTATTTTATAATGCCATTCTTTGAAATAATCTATAGATTCTCCTCCGATTATTTGTCCACCTGTAGCGTCGAATAGTTGATTGCCATTCCATTGTTGACCCGTACTTGTAGGAAGCTCCATTTTAATAAATGGAATATTATCATCTACCCTAATAATTAGATTTTCTGAGATATAAACTTGAGCGGTATTTTGATATACCCAATCTTGTCCTTCTTTGGTCCGTGTTGACCTATCAATAAGATATATGGTTTCACCCAGATCATTGAGGTATGAGTCTGTAATTTCTTCCCGTAATTGATAAAATAGCGTATCCCTGATCTGCCCTTCGGATCTAAAGATAAGTTCATGGACTTTGTAGTCGATATATGAATCGAGCTCAATCGGAAAGAAGTGACTACTTCCGAACTGCAATGTTTCATCGGAGTCACTATTACACCCAAAAAGCATAACTAAAACCAATCCTTTAATAAATATTCTTTGCATAAAGCACTAATAAACAGACAAATATACATGAAGAATATCATTAGATGTTTTTTAATTTCGGCTTTTACTTATTCACATAGGAAGGCAAAAGTCTATTATCTTATCAATCGAGGACTAAAAGGAAAGGAATCGCCGAGATGGTTTTGATCTTACTGAATTATTCATGGGTCAGATTTAGTAAATAGTTGTAATCATCTGGAATAAAGTAAACGGCACTTTTAGTATTGGATAATTTTCATCAGAGATAAATTGATCTACATATGGGCTTGTAGTTTCTATGAGCGGAAATCTATGCCAGCCTTTAGCTAATTGAGATTCAGGAATATATTTGATCGGCAGGGTATCGGGAATATAGATAGTTAGTATAAAGTAGTCCATGGGCAATTGACCGATAGCGACATATACAGCTACTTCAGCCATGGCAAACGACATATTACCACTTTTTATGTAAGATCTTCACTCCCTTGCTATTCCATCTACCACCCCGCATGGATGCACCAACACCGTTAAGTTGATCTTTGTATTTAGCTCTTGTAAGTCGGAATACTTCAACTATGCAAATACTCCATATTCGATGGCAGCGAGGCGTAGCATTACGAGATCTTTGCCATATGAGCCACGAATTAAAGTACGCGGTGTATCGCTGCCAGAGGTATCCTCAGCTGATCCAACCATCGCTTGAACGTAGCTTCATCGCCAAATACCCGAAGACCTAATGCCGTCACTTATGCAATCTCGATAATCTTCTCACATTGTAAAGCCTTAAAGGGCTCTTTATTCTGCTTATGCCAGAGCATGCACTTATAGGATATATTGAGAAATTCCGCCCAATGAGTTAATGTAATAGGACTGCGACCACGGATAGAATTAAATAAGCTGTAGGGGAATCCTGTGTGAATCAATGCAGATAATCCCCCTTATCATTGTGGAAATCAAGATTTAGAGCAGGAAAAGCGAAACTGGTATAAATAGCTGCTGTGTCTTCTACCTTAGGGATATGCTCGTATTCTATAGAATATGTCTTCATGACCTCCAAAGTTTTATTAAAAAAAAATTTGTCTCTTTCTTGCAATACTTTAGTCCTCTTTATCGAAGGCTACTCAATATCCTTCCACCTCCTATTACATCATCTCCGTCATAGAAAACAGCGGATTGACCCGGAGCTACTCCTCGAACATTAGAGAGAAATTCTGCCTTAATATTGCCATTAGCCTCCATATTGATTTGCGCCATAGATCCAGGATCGTTGTAACGAACCATCGTCAAAGCTTCATAGTCTGATGTGATTTGAGTAAATTTCTGAAGGTTAATATCAGAAACGATCATTCCATTACGGAGTAAGTCATCTACCTCTCCTAGAACGACAACATTATCATCAGGACGTATCTCGGTTACAAACTTTGGTGTCTTGAATCCGCCACCGAGTCCTTTCCGTTGCCCGATAGTGTAGAAGGGATAGCCATCGTGACTTCCTAATGCTTTACCTTCTTGATCCACAAACATTCCTCCTGCTACTCTTTCTTCAAGTCCCGGAACTCTTCGTTTGAGAAAACCTCGGTAGTCATTATCTGGAACAAAACATATTTCGTAGCTCTCAGCCTTCATAGCCAAGGATTCATAACCGCGATCTGATGCCATCTGGCGGATTTCAGGCTTTGTATAAGGAGCTAAAGGGAATTTTGTTCGTGCCATACACTCTTGACTCAATCCCCATAGCACATAAGATTGATCCTTACGTTGATCTATAGCTTTAGAAATATAATAACGATCATTGCTTTGATTGATCTTCGCATAGTGTCCTGTGGCAATGAATTCACAATCCATAGCATCCGCGCGCTTAAGCAAAGCAGACCACTTAATATGGGTATTGCATAGAATACAGGGATTTGGAGTACGGCCCGCGATGTATTCATCAACGAAGTCATCAATCACATAGTCCCCGAATTCTTCTCTGATATCTACTATGAAATGGTGAAATCCCATATCTACCGAGACTTGCCGCGCGTCATTGATACTATCCAGACTACAGCATCCCGTTTCTTTGCCTGATCCACCAGAAGAAGCATAATCCCAAGTTTTCATGGTTATGCCTATGACCTCATATCCTTCTTCATGCATCATCATAGCAGTTACCGTGCTATCTATGCCGCCACTCATGGCTACTAATACTTTCCCTCTTTTACTCATTTTATTTTACCTTGTCAACCTCGTGAAAATAGAGATAGATTTTTTTGCGTTTTTCTTAACTGACCTTTTAAACTTTATTACGTATTAAAGTTATAAACCACAAAGAAAGTACTATGAAGCGAATAATGTCAACATTTAGCATAACAGGGATAATGATTCTATTGTTTTTGCTGGTAGAATCTTGCGTTGTCAATCCCGTTACAGGCAAAAAACAGGTTGTTTTAATATCAGAAGCGGAGGAAATGGCAATGGGGAAAGAATATGATCCGAGTATCATTACTGAGTTTGGCTTATATCAAGATGAGAAGATGCAGGACTTTATTAATGCGAAGGGAAAGGAGATGGGAGCGATCTCTCATAGGCCGCATATCGATTACCAATTTCGAATTCTAGATAGCCCGGTTATCAACGCTTTTGCTGTTCCAGGTGGCTATATATATTTCACGAGAGGTATTATGGCGCATTTTAACAATGAGGCGGAGTTTGCTGGGGTATTGGGTCATGAAATAGGACATATTACAGCACGTCATTCAGTAGTACAGATGTCTAAGCAGCAATTATATACCATTGGATTTATGGCTGGAATGATTGCATCTGAGGATTTTAGAGAGTTTACGGATATTGGACAACAAGCGCTAGCGGCTTTGTTCTTAAAGTTCGGTAGGGACGATGAGAGCCAATCCGATGAATTAGGAGTTAACTATAGTACTCAGATAGGATATGATTCACATGAGATGGCAAACTTCTTTGGTGTTCTAAACCGTCAAATGAAACAATCTGGGCAGAGAATCCCAGAGTTTCAATCTACACACCCTGATCCTGCTAATAGATATGAACGTGTTCATGAACTTTCAGAGGCCTATCAAAAGAGTAATGGACTTAGTAATTTAAAAGTCGGACGTGATAGTTATTTGGCAATGATTGATGGTATAACCTTCGGAGAAGATCCACGTCAAGGATATGTAGATTATAATACCTTCTTTCATCCGGAATTAAAATTTCATTTTCCGGTTCCTGCAGATTGGAGATTGATCAATAGTCCTCAGTCGGTACAAATGGCTCCTGAAGATGGGAAAGCACTTATGATTATGACGCTCGCACCGGAGGAGACTTTGGAGACTGCAGTCGAAGCAACTATAACTGGAGACAACCTTGCTGTAATAGAGCAGAGTAATACCACCCTTAATGGAATGGAAGCGCATACTATGATCTCAACAATTAAGAAGGATCCCAATGCCGAGCAGCAAGAGCAAGAAGAGGAAACAGAGCTTCGTATATTGACTTACCATATCCTCTATAATGGATTGATTTACAAATTTCATGGGATATCAACGAAGGAAGATTTCAACAATTACTTCAGGATTTTTTCAAACACAATGGGGAGTTTCAAAAAATTGACCGATCCTCGAAAGATAAATGTTACTCCGGATAAAATTAGAATTGTAACAGCGCAACAGGCAACTACATTACAGACGCTATTTCGTGGGTATAGTGTGCCAGAAGATGAGATGGAGAGCATTGCAATATTGAACAATATGCTATTGACAGATCAGATTGCTCTGGGAACTAAGTTTAAGATAATAGTAAAAGGTCAGAAAGGGTAGAAGTTAAGGCAAAGGATGATGGTCTTACAACCAGCCTTTTTCTAAATACCAATTGGCTGTTTCTGCTGTCGCCTGTTCTATATTATATGTGGCCTGAAAGTTAAAATCCTTAACCAGGGGTGAGATATCACAATCCCAATTAAGGGCTTTCATCTTGGCAAGTTGTTCGTTATTGAGAAGACTTTTGTTTCCGGTTATTTTATCAAAAATACCAATGCCTGAGACCATGACCGAAAGAACTGGAAATGGAATGGTGAATCCAAAAGTTCTAACTTTTAAAGCTTTAGCGATGCCATCCGT
>JBLIDB010000070.1:0-20897 GCA_047634015.1 Saprospiraceae bacterium | reverse complement strand
AAGTTCAAAACAAATTAAATAACCGACCAAGAAAGAGGTTTGGGTACAAAACACCCAATGAAGTTTTTGCGAAAATATTGGACAATCAAGTGCACGTTGCATTTATTAGTTGAATCCAGGATTTCATTGAAATAGGTTCTGGTTAAATATCATTTTAAAAATTACTTTTTTGATGCGGAGAATGATTTATGTCCTGTGGAGCCCTTTCCCAGAATATCATGTCTTTCTAATGGTATTTGCCCACGATGCCCTTCTATTAACGAGATATATGCACGCTCATTAATGACGTTATACCATTCATGAGGATCCTTAGTATGATCATAAAACTCTTCTGAACCATCCACATATTGGATAAACCGATGTTCTTCAGAAACAATACTATAATTGCCTGGACCAAAACTTGTTTGCGCCATATGAGGCCAATCCGCTTGAGGATTTTTCAGGAGCGTTACCAATGAATTACCCTCATGTTCTGGATCGGCATCTATTCCAGTCAGTTCCAACAAGGTCGGATAAATATCTAATAGTTGAACAGGTTTATTACAAACCCTCCCTTCGGGAATTCCAGGTCCAACAATAATCAATGGCACTCTTGTGCCATCCTCCCAAAGACTCCTTTTAGCATGTCTTTCTTTCTCTCCTATATGAAAACCATGATCACTAAACAACACTATATACGTGTTATCCCCATATTCCCCATTCTCTAAAGCGCGTATTACTTTTCCTACTTGATCATCTACAAAACTTACGCAAGCCAAATAGGACTGCACCATGGGCTTCCATTCATCATTGGTCATAACCCAGTCATGCGTTGGTGCCACATGTTCGAGGCGTGTAATATCCATACCATATGGTGAAATATCCGAAACATCATTACTAATTTTCTTCGGTACTTTTACACTTTCCAATGGATGCATATCAAACCATTTTTGAGGTGCAAATTGGGGGACATGTGGCCTATAAAACCCTACTCCCATCCAAAAAGGATCTTCGTAATTCCGAGATAGCTGATCCTCGGCCCACCTTGCAACTTTATAGTCAGGCATAAGAGAATCATTATTAGGAAAGGCACCCCAATCCCATAAGGGATGGCCGGGAAAACTTGTAATTTTATTATCTGGCATAGGACCAAATCCCCCGTATTGTCCACCGTAATTAGGAATGTAAGTTTCGTTTTGTTGTCCTCCATTGTGAAACAATTTACCTACACCAGAAACATGATAGCCTTCCTCCTGAAATCTGCGTGGCATTAGTTTGACTTTACTGGCGATTGGTGATTCCTTAAGATCTGGATTCAAAAAATAGATTCCTGTAGTACTTGGGTATAGCGAAGTCATAAGACTCGCTCGTGAAGGATTACAAACAGGAGATTGGCAATGAGCGTTTGAGAAGAGCATGCCCTTCGAGGCCAATCGATCAATATTCGGAGTCTTTGCTTGCGGATGTCCGCCCAAACATCCAATCCAATCATTAAGATCATCGACCGCTATAAGAAGGACATTAGGTTTGACAGCAATTTCTTGTTCATTGGATTTATAGCCGTAATGCAACAATGATAGCCCCAAAACAATAATACATGAAATTATAAGCGATACTTTTCTCTCCATTTTCTAATTTTTAATTCTTTATCAAATGATACACTTATTGAAGTGATTTACGAATCTAACAAATGCATCGGTATTATTATAGATATTAGCATTTTTAGGAATTAAGAGCAGCATACAAGTTCATTCCATTTATAAATAGCTCCATAATGAATAACTCCATAATTCAAAGCTTTGTACTATTTGGGATAATTCTACTACTGCATTCTTGTCAAAACGCGCCACAAAAAAAGCAAAAAAACGTCATTAAGAATGGTCCTAACTATAAAGGGATGGTCTTTGTCTCAGCTGGAGAATTCCAAATGGGAGGAAAGTCAGCGCAGGCATACGAAGATGAACTTCCACGTCATAAAGTCTTTGTCGATGCCTTCTACATGGATGAACATGAAGTCACTAATACAAATTTCAAGAAGTTTGTAGATGCCACGGGTTATCAAACTGTTGCTGAACGCCCTATTGATTGGGAAGAACTAAAATTACAAGTTCCACCCAATACGCCTAAACCTGCAGATTCATTACTACAGCCCGGTGCATTAGTATTCATACAAACTGAAGTTGAGGTAGACTTGAATTACTATATGCAATGGTGGAAATGGAAAATCGGAGCCAATTGGAGACATCCTGAAGGACCAAATACGGCTATTGATAGCAAGATGAATCATCCTGTAGTACATATTGCTTACGAAGATGCAATAGCATACAGTAAGTGGGCCGATAAGAGACTACCGACTGAAGCAGAATGGGAATGGGCGGCTTCTGGTGGGAACGATTCCAATAAATATCCTTGGGGCAATAAACCGATAAACGAATCATATGATAAGGCCAATTTTTGGCAAGGAATATTCCCGTATATCAATTCAGAAAAAGATGGTTTCTTAGGGACCGCTCCCGTTAAATCATTCCCTCCTAATGCCTTTGGCATTTATGACATGGCTGGTAACGTGTGGGAATTGTGTTCTGATAAATATTCCGCAGATGCGTATTCTCAAGCGAAAAAAAATGGTTTGGTCAAGAATCCAGCAGGTCCCCTTGAGTCTTTCAATCCATTAGAACCCTATCAACTGGAATCCTATGTTGTAAAAGGAGGTTCATTCCTTTGTAATGATGACTATTGTAGTGGCTATAGGGTTGCCCGGCGTATGGGAATTGATCCATATTCAGGAGCCATGCATACGGGGTTCAGATGCGTAAAAGATTGAGGTGATATTGAAATATAAGATCTTAGCGCAGCGAATTTTATCTTTATTCTGTTTTATATTATAAATGACTAACCAAAAAGAAATATTGTTGGAGTGTAGATTGAACCGTTTATGAAAGAGACAGAATACATAAGGATCAATGAAGCCTCTAGGATTCCAAAGTACAAGCAAGTAATGGACTCTATAAAATTGGGTATCCAGAACGAGGTATTGGTGATGGGAGATAAGATTCTCTCGATAAATGCACTAAGTGAAAAATTTAATCTATCGCGAGATACTGTTGAAAAAGCATACAGCCTTCTAAAAGCGCAAAAAATTATTGTCTCAGTCAAAGGCAAAGGCTATTACATTGACAAAATAGACTTATCCAATACGGTAAATGTTCTTTTTCTAATCAATAAGCTGAGCTCCTACAAAATGCGCATTTATAATGCCTTTATAGAAGCCTTAGGAAGAAATGCCAAAGTAGACTTGGATATATATCATTGCGAACCAGAAAACTTCAAAAAGATACTGAGAAAAAAGAACAATCAGTATGACTATTTTGTGATTATGCCGCATTTCAGGAATGACGCTTTCCATCATATGGGGTGTACAAATGATATATTAGAAATCATCCAAAGTCTTCCTAAAGAAAAATTAATAATATTGGATAGAAATTTAGATAGCTTGACTGTAGGAGTGGGCAAAGTATATCAAAACTTCAATGAGGATATTTTTACTGCCTTAGATGGAAGATCAAATCAATTAAAGAAGTATAAGAAAATAATTCTTGTCTATCCCAGTAAAGCTGTTTACCCTTATCCACAGGATATTGTCTTGGGATTCAAAAGATTCTGTGCCAAAAACGAAATGGATTATGAAATATTAGATGAGATCTATGATAGTATGGAGCTACAATTAAAGGATCTCTACATCACTATTCAGGAATCTGATTTGGTTAATTTAGTAAAACAAGTACGAGATAGACATTACAAAATCGGAGAGGATATAGGTATTATATCTTATAATGACACCCCGCTAAAAGAACTACTGGGTATCACTGTAATAAGTACGGATTTTCAAAAAATGGGCTCCACTGCCGCTAAAATAATTTTGGACAAAACTCCAATTGAGGTGAAAAATGATTTTAATTTTATCAATAGGAATTCCGCATAGACTTTTGATTTTTCTATAAAATATCTCCTAAGATAATAGTCAAAATATCGTAGATTGAGGAGAAGATCTATTTCATTAGCAAGATGTAATTCTATTCATTTCTGGTCCTCTTAATTATCAAACACGTACTCTTCCAAAGGGAATCAATCTCGTTAAACTATCTGATAATCAAAAACTTACCTCATCCTAAATCTACCTCCAGCACAGTACAGGATGAATCTCATAATTAACGGAAATATCTTTGGAAATAAGGCGTAGCTTAGAGTCCTTCTAAAAACATAACAGAACAATAGTATCTAACTTTTATAAATGCAAGAAATCAACAGACTTTACCGATTCAACGGAACACTTCTAATTAGCCTGCTTTTAACGGTCATTTCATTTTATTCCTGTAAACATAAATCTACGGCAGGAATAAAAGGCGAGTTAAAAAAATGGCATCGGACTAGCTTGATTTTTGACGGGCCCAATACAAGTGAACTGGATGATAACAACCCATTTTTAAATTATCGTCTTGATGTTGAGTTTACAAACGGACAGAAAACTTACAATATTCCAGGGTTTTATGCTACCGATGGCAATGCAGCAGAGTCCAGTGGAGATAAAGGAAACAAATGGATGGTGAGATTCACACCTGATGAAATAGGAAAATGGAATTATAAAGTATCCTTTAAGCAAGGCGTCAGTATTGCCATCGCTGATGATATATCTAATTCTAAAAGTGCCGGATATATGGATGGTATATCTGGTGAATTTGAAATAACTGCCAGCGATAAATCTGGTAAGGATAATAGAGCAAAAGGCAGATTAAGCTACACCGGTGAATCGTATTTACAATTTGAAGAGACGGAGAAGTATTTTATAAAATTAGGTGTCGATGCTCCAGAAAATTTATTAGCTTTTGAAGATATAGATGCCACACCGAATGTATTTGATTTTAGAAAAAAGTGGGCACCACACGAAAAAGACTTTGATGAAGAAGCGCGTGAATTCCTATGGCAGGGTAAAAAAGGTAAAAATATTCTTGGTGCTATAAACTATCTCGCGACAGAGGAGCTCAATGTATTCTCATTTCTAACCTTCAATGTTGATGGAGACGATAGGAACATTCTACCTCATTTATTGAATGTCTCAGAAACAAAATATGAAGAATATGCCAATATAAAAAAGAATAAGGAAGCTTGGGAAACCTATTTTCATAAGACTCGATTTGATGTTTCCAAGTTAGAACAATGGGAACGAATATTCGACTATGCGGAGCGGAAGGGCATGTTTCTACATTTCAAAACACATGAAACGGAGACCGATCACTTAATGGACAAAGGTGTTTTTGGTGTAGAAAGTAAGTTATACTATCGCGAACTAATCGCTCGGTTTGGGCACCATCTTGCCCTTAATTGGAATCTCGGAGAAGAAAACAACCAACCGATCGAAGAAGTTCTAAAAGCCGCCAATTATATAAAGCAATTAGACCCCTACCAGCATCATCTCGTAGTACATACATACCCGAATAAGGACGAACGATATGCAGCATTAATTGGTGATCAATCACCACTAACAGGGGCATCATTACAGCTAAGTGATGAGCAATTCAAGGATGTTCATCCAAGAGTATTAAAATGGCGGGATGCATCAAATGCAACTGGCCGAAAATGGGCCTTAGCTGTTGATGAGCCAGGCAAAGCAAAGGTGGCTCTGTTACCTGATGACGAAGATATCGAACATAATTTGGCTCGCACCAATGCTCTTTGGGGGACGCTAATGGCAGGAGGATATGGCGTAGAATGGTATTTCGGTTACGATAGTCCAAACTCAGATCTTACATGTCAAGATTTTCGTAGTAGAGATTTATTTTGGGATCAAAATAGACATGCACTTAATTTCTTTGAAAAACATATTCCCTTTTGGAATATGGAACCTTCAGATGAGCTGACTTCTGATAAGTCGGCTTATTGCTTTGCTCAAAAAGACGAGGTTTACGTGGTTTTTCTTCACCCCAATACTGGAACGACGAAAATCAATCTCGGAAACACTAAGAAAGACTACTCCGTGCAATGGTACAACCCACGCACCGGTGGTGCGTTAAAAGAGGGCACTATTAAAGCTATAGTTTCAGATGGGTTTGTAGGAATTGGATATCCCCCAAGAGATGTGAACAAAGATTGGGTAGCCCTTATTCAGGGACTATAATTCATCTTTTCTAAGTACGTATTTTTCCCTTTAGGCTAAAATTCTGTTGTTCCCCTTATAGCTGATTTTCTTGCAGAACAGTACAGGATGGCCGGAGAGGGATATTTGAATATGTTTGTTAGAGTGCTTACTTTAAGCTTTATTTCTCAATCTTCGAATTACATGATTAAACATATTTCCTTTCTATTACTATTTTGCCTGACGTACTCACTTCTTTCTGCTCAGTCGGAAGAGAAAACTAATATCATATTTATTCTAACAGACGACCAGCGATTTGACGCTATAGGGTATGCTGGCAATGAATTGGCGTATACTCCAGAAATGGACAAATTGGCCTCAGAAGGTACTTTCTTTAATAATGCAATGGTAACGACCCCTATTTGCGCAGCAAGTAGGGCGAGTTTACTAACAGGATTATATGAACGTACACATAGATTCAATTTCCAGACAGGAAATATCAGAGATGAATATATGGATCAAGCCTATCCTAAGCTCCTAAGAGAAGCTGGATATCATACAGCATTCTATGGTAAATACGGAGTTAGGTATCCTGGAGAAGAAAAACTATTCGATGAGTACGAGACATACGACCGGAACAATAGATATAAAGACAAACGTGGTTATTATTATAAGACTATAGGGAATGATACTGTACACCTTACAAGATATACAGGTCAAAAAGCTTTAGATTTTATAGATAGTGACAATGCTGAAAAACCTTTCTGCCTTGCCCTAAATTTTAGCGCGCCTCACGCGCACGATGGCGCAAAAGATCAGTATTACTGGCAAGAAGATTCTGATAAAGTTTTGGCAGGTGTTACTGTTCCGCCAGCAAGTTTAGGTAAAGACAAGTATTTCGACAGTCTCCCAGAAGATGTTAGAGCGGGGTTTAATCGTGTAAGATGGAAGTGGCGTTATGATACTCCAGAGAAATATCAACATAGTGTCAAAGGCTACTACCGTATGATAGCCGGTATAGATAATGAAATTGCAAAAATTCGTAAAAAATTAAAAGCCAAAGGCATTGATAAAAACACCGTAATAATTCTAATGGGAGATAACGGGTACTTTTTAGGTGAGAGACAATTAGCAGGAAAGTGGTTGATGTATGATAATTCTGTACGTGTTCCACTTATAGTTTTTGACCCTCGAGCCAAAAAACAAGATGATAGTGATGAACTGGCGCTTAATATTGATGTACCTGCAACTATTCTCGATATCGCTGGCGTCACACAGCCTTCAACCTGGCAAGGGAAAAGCCTACTCCCTATAGCGCATAAAAAGACTACCAGTTTAGAAAGGGATACCGTCTTAATAGAGCATATTTGGGAATTCGAAAACATCCCACCAAGTGAAGGTGTACGAACCAAAAATTGGAAATATTTTCGATATGTAAATGATAAATCAAGTGAAGAGCTTTATAATTTAGATTCGGATAAAAAAGAGATATCAAACCTTGCATCTGATCCAAAACATCAAGAAACGCTGGCAGCATTTAGAAAAAAATGTGATAACCTAATAGCGTCCTACAGTAACTCATACTCTAATCCTCCGATGGGACTAACTGTCGAGTATATTAGGGACCCCTCGGATGTTCTGGTGTTAGATAGCAAGCCTGAATTCGGATGGATCGTTCCTAACGAAGCAGTATTCCAATCGGCATATCAACTACTTGTGGCATCCTCTATGGAAAACATCAACAATAATATTGGAGATATGTGGGATAGCGGTCAAGTAAGGTCAGGAAGTACTACGAATATCGAATATGCCGGAAAACCGCTTCAAATAGGTCAAGCATATTATTGGGAAGTGCGCTTATGGGACGAGAACAATAGACTCTCTCGCTATTCAGCATCTCAACGCTTTGAATTAGGAAAAGCAAATGCGACAATAACCACACCTAATAGCTTTCAAGTTGATCATATTAAACCAGTTCGTTTTGAGAAAAAGAAGGACACATATTTTATAGATTTTGGGAAGGCGGCTTTTGCAACAATCAATTTTACTTACAATGCTAAACACGACCATACCCTTACATTTTACATTGGTGAACAATTAGAAGGTGAAAATATTAATAGAAGTCCTCCTAATAAAAGTCATATCCGATATCAAAAAGTTACAGTTCCAGTGAAAGCCGGACAAAGTGAATATCAACTACCAATTAAAGCTGATAAACGAAATACACTTCCTGGCAAGGCACTCCCCTTACCAGAAGGATTTCCAGTATTGATGCCGTTTAGATATGCTGAAGTTGAAGGTGCTCAAGAATCGTTATCAGCTCAAAACTTTACACAATTAGCACATCATAGTTATTGGGAAGAAGATGCCAGTAGTTTCGAAAGTTCAAATGATACATTGAATCAAATCTGGGAACTATGCAAATACTCAATCAAGGCAACCACTTTTAATGGTCTATATGTCGATGGAGACCGGGAGCGTATTCCTTATGAGGCGGACGCGTACCTAAATCAGTTGAGTCATTATACTACGGACAGTGAATATGCTATGGCACGTCAGACCATAGAGTATTTCATGGAACATCCAACCTGGCCGACAGAATGGCAACAGCACGTTGCCCTTATGTTCTATGCCGATTATATGCAGACTGGTGATACAGAGTTGATAGAAAAATATTATGAAAAACTAAAATATAAGACGCTATATGAGTTGGCCCGAGAAGATGGTTTGATCACTTCTACAAAAATGACTCCTGAGCTAATGGCTAACTTAGGCTTCCCGAAACAAATGAAAGAGACCTTTCGTGATATCGTAGATTGGCCTTCTGCTGGTTGGGGTGGCGATCCAAAAAACAAGGGTGAGCGTGATGGTTATGTATTCAAAGACTATAACACAGTTGTTAATGCATTCTACTATCAAAACATGAAAATAATGGCTGAGTTCGCTACGGCCTTAGGTAAGAATGAAGAGGCATTAGATTATAAATTGAGAGCATTGAAAGCGAAAAAAGCTTTCAATGAAAATATGTTTGATACAGAACGGGGGATCTACATAGATGGAATCGGTACGGATCACGCCTCACTGCATGCTAATATGATGCCTTTGGCTTTCGATATGGTTCCTGAGGCGCATAAAAAGTCCGTAGTAGAATTTGTAAAATCAAGAGGCATGGCCTGTAGCGTTTATGGTTCCCAATACTTGATGGATGCATTATATAATGCCGGAGAGTCTAAGTATGCCTTGGCGTTGTTGACTGATGGAAGCGACCGAAGTTGGTATAATATGATACGAGCTGGCGCTACAATTACTTTAGAGGCTTGGGATCTAAAATATAAAAACAATCTGGATTGGAATCATGCATGGGGAGCTGTTCCTGCAAATGCAATTCCACGAGGATTGTGGGGTATCCAGCCTAAAATTGCTGGCTATGGAATTGCTCGAATAAAACCACAACTTGGCAAATTGAAACATAGCGCTATAGTAGTTCCAACAATCAAGGGAAAGATAAAGGGTGAATACAAATTCCTTTCTAATAGATTACAAACTTATAAAATAGAGATTCCTGCCAACATGGTTGCAGAGTTCGAGGTCGTAGATACAGAAGGGAAAGAAGTAGAGCTGAATGGGAATAAAGCGAGTTTGGCCTTTGGTACAATTCGATTAATGCCAGGAATAAATAAAATTAGGTTAAAAGTGAATTCCTTCTAATTACAATAGATTTGAGAGAATACGACTAAAAACTTATGGCTCTTGAGAATAGTGTTTCTCTCATAGCGCTTGAATTGTTGTTTCATTTAACCATCGTTATATAACGCTGACAATAGCATATCATACCGCTGGGTCTACTGTCCGCTTGTATATTGTTAGCTATCCTTGGGCTTTAATACGGAAGCAAGAATATACTCACGGAAACACGGTATCTACTTTACATCATTATAATTAAAACTATGCAAAAGGTAGCTTTTACAATGCAATTGAAACCAGGATTCAAAGAAGAATATAAACGAAGGCATGATGAGATTTGGCCAGCATTATCGTTGTTATTGAAAGAAGCAGGGATCAGCGACTATAGTATTTTCTTGGATGAGGACACATTGACATTATTCGCAGTTCATAAGTTGGATGACAATCATACAAGTGATTCTTTAGCGGAAAAGGCTATAATGAAGAAATGGTGGGCCTATATGAGTGATATAATGAAATCAAATGCTGATAACTCGCCAGTAGTAAACCCCTTGAACATGGTTTTTCATATGGAATAGATTCGAACGCTTTCGAAATCGGATAAATATCCCTCTACTATATATATCCCGATCACAAAAAAGTCTCGGAAGCCATACGGTAAGTAATACTTGACGCGAAGTAATTAGGGGCTGTCAATCGTTTTGGTCAGTATAGACAGTATTTAAAATAGATTTGGATCCCCAACTCACATTAATCTCAGTATATCTATATCTGCGGAGTTTACTGATCATTATGATAGATACGCTAACTGCATTTAGTCTAATATTAAATTTCACGCCTCTTGAGCCATAAATATCGAGCCCCGCTTTAATATCAAAGTGCTGAAAATTTGGGAGACTATCAATTTGCGAGATTTGGAGATAACAAAAGACGATCGTTCCTATTGAAGATTAGGCGTAGATAATTGAATTACTTATTCTCTTTTCTTCATAGTTAGGTTCATTCAGAACGGATGATTTATCGCTCTGTACTGCATAATACTCAATTGATTATAGTCTTTTTTTGCAAATTTAATTGGGTGATATATTCTTGATAATCAGCTATTTAAGGCCCCTAATTCAATAAAACGGTAAAAGCAGGTAAGTGCAGGATACTTAAAGTCTAGCTTGTCTTTAAAATCGGGCCAACGAGTGGTCAATATTTTATTTGAGATTGAATTGAATATTGATATTTATGTTTAGAGATCTGAAATTAATCCAGTATGAAATTTGGTGATTAAGAAATCTCTTTGCTATATTCGTTAACGTTAACGTAAGTGTCCCTTAATCTACTTTAACGTTAATGCTTAAAATGTTCTATAAACAACTTTTTACTAAATATTCTCTAATCTAGTATTTAAACCAAATTTTTAACGAATATGAAAAAGACTACTCTACAATTATTTCTCCCAGTGCTACTTCTCTGCATGCTAGGCATGCAGATAGGGTATGGAGCCAATGCCGAAGCGAATGGCATAACAAACACATCAGTTTTTGAAACGACTGTTTCAGGAACTGTATTAGATAATGACGGCCTGGCATTAATCGGTGTCAATATTATCGAGAAGGGCAATGCCTCCAACGGTACTATTACAGATATCGATGGTTCATACAGTTTTACTGTAGCTGATGATGCAACGCTCGTTTTCTCCTACACCGGTTTCGAAACTCAAGAAGTGCTCGTGTCAGGAAGAACTTCTATCGATATCAGCCTACTCGAAGGAAATACCCTCGATGAAGTTGTTGTCGTAGGATATGGAACTCAGAAGAAAGTTAACTTGACAGGAGCGGTATCATCCGTATCTGGTAAAGTACTTGCCGCTCGTCCTATTGCGAACGTAGGTGAAGGATTACAAGGAGTCATCCCAAACCTAAATGTGAATATTAGAAATGGAGATCCAGCTGCTGGTATTGACTTTAATATTCGTGGGTATGAATCCATCAATGGTGGAGCTCCGCTCATTCTAGTAGATGGAGTACCTATGGATCTTAATAAGGTAAATCCAAATGATATCGAGAGTATCAGTGTACTTAAGGATGCTTCCGCAGCTGCCGTTTATGGAGCTCGTGCAGCCTTTGGTGTGGTCCTCGTTACAACAAAGAGTGGAAAAGATGGTAGCATGAAGGTTACTTTCGGAGCTGAATATGCCCTATCTAAGCCTATCCTATTCATCGATCCTGTTACAGACCCATATGCTTATGTTCAAGCTCGTGACTTGGCCACATATCGCACAAATGGTAGTGGATTTACTCAAGATGTCCTTGATGGTACTCGAAGATATAGCGAGAATCCAACCGAAGAAAATGCTTGGGGTGTCGTGGATGGAAGTTTACAATACTATGGATACAATGATTACCAAAATCAAATCATAACAAATACTTCTCCTCAGAAGAAGTACGACATGTCTGTCTCAGGTGGTACAGATAAGTCAAGTTACTATGTTTCTTTAGGCTACCTCAGTAAGGATGGCTACTTGAAGAATTCAGAAAAGAATGAAAATTTTAAGCGTTACAATGCACTTATCAAGGGTTCTGTAGAAGTTAAGCCTTGGTTGTCATTCGATTCTCGATTGTTAGTAACAACGGAGAAGAGCAATAAGCCACACTTTTATAACTGGGATGTTAACATTAACACCACAGCACGTGTGAACCCATTAAACCCTATTACTTTTCCTGATTTAGATCATTATCTAGTCCCAGGAGATCGTGATCAATATACACAATATATAGGTCAACACTTTCAGAGTGTAAACTTCCTACCGTACTTAGAGCAAGGAGGACGCGATACATGGACGCGTAACGATATCATCATGACACAAGGCGCAACGCTAAGCCCTATCAAAGGACTAAAATTAAGAACGGAGTTCTCTGCCAACTTTACTTACAGAGATCGACAACGAGTTAGAAGTAAGGTGAATGTGATAGAGAATCAAGATCTTACAGCCCTTAGAATAGGTAATGGATTTAGTGCAACGGATTACATCATAAACGACTCTCAAAATAACCAGTACTATGTGTCCAATACGACACTAGACTATACCTTCCAAGACTTGGGAGATCATAACTTGAAAGGACTCGTAGGCTTCAATCAAGAATGGGGATCATACAACAGTATACAAGCGCAGGCTTTTGGACTAATTACACCTCAGATTACGAACTTGAATGCCACTACTGGCAGTCAAATAACTTCTGGAGGTATAGAGGATATATCTATAAGAGGTGTATTCTACAGATTAGAATATAACTATAAGGAGAAGTATCTATTTGAAGCAAATGGCCGATATGATGGAAGTTCAAGATTTCCGACTGATGACCGCTTTGGATTCTTCCCATCATTCTCTGCAGGTTGGAGAATATCTCAAGAAGACTTCATGGCAGGTACAGAAGGATGGTTAGACAATCTTAAACTACGTGTATCTTATGGAACTTTGGGTAATCAGCAAATATTAAACAATAATGGGTCACAGGTATACTACCCTGCAATTCCAACTTTAGGTGCTGGATCATCTCCTTACCTTTTTAGTGGAGGACAAAGAGCTCCATTTGTATCAGCAGCTGGCCTTGTAAGTCCTTCATTGACATGGGAATCTGTAACTACGAAGAATTTAGGATTGGATTTCTCCCTTATGAATAATAAGATAGATGTATCCGCTGACATCTATACTAGAGATACCAAGGACATGTTAACGGGTGTTGATTATCCCGATATTCTTGGGGTTGCCGGACCTGATGCGAATGCAGCAGATCTAAGAACTTCTGGATGGGAATTATCAGCAACCTATAGAAATAGAATTAACAAAGATTGGAATTTTGGTGTGACATTGGCACTTTCTGATTCTAAGTCTGAGATTACAAAGTACGATAACCCTACAGGTTCGCTTAGTGAGCGCTATGTCGGTCAGGTAATCGGCGAGCGATGGGGATTTGTCACGGAAGGTATCTTCCAAACTCAAGCTGAAGTAGATGGTGCTCCAGATCAATCAGATATTGGGAATAACTGGAGAGCTGGTGATATCAGATATGCAGACCTTAATGGAGATGGTGTTATATCTCGAGGAGGTGGTACACTTGATGATCCAGGTGATCAAGTAATCATTGCTAACGAAGCACCTCGACATAATTTTGGTATCAATACCAATGTTGGGTATAAGAACTTCTCATTAAATTTCTTCTTCCAAGGTGTAATGAAGTATCAGTACTGGCCACCAAATGGCAACTGGGTAGCATTCTATCCATTTAATGCAGGTCATGTTGAGAACTACTATCTTACAGATACATGGAGCGAAGACAATCCTGATGCTTACTTCCCAGCACCTCATATTTCAACAAATACGAAGCAAAATGTACAGGCGCAAACTCGCTACGTACAGAATGGAGCATACATTAGATTAAAGAATCTAACGCTTAATTATCAGTTGCCAAGAGAGCTGATGAGTAAGGCAGGCCTTACAGATGCATCTATTTACTTCGCTGGAGCCAATTTATTCGAGTTTACAAGTATGAGAAGACCATTGGATCCTGAAGTTCGTCCTACACTTACACAAGAATACTACAAGCAAAGAAGTTATTCAATGGGTGTTCGTATCACTTTATAAAATTAAGACAATGAAAAATATAATATTAAAATCAAGTTTCATACTCCTTGCCTTACTGCTGTGTTTCAGTTGCAACGATGAATTTTTAGAAAAAGCACCTTTGGATGAGATTAGTAATTCCTCTTTTTGGAATAATGAGAATGATCTATTAGTTTATAACAATAGTCTCTACAATCTCGCTCGTAATGATGACAGAGTTCCGATTATGATGGCGCATGATGATGGATTTGATAGTCACAGATATGGTATCTGGAACTTAGATGGGTTCTCAGATAATACTGCTCCGAGACACTCAAGACATAATAATTATCAGAAAGTGAGAGCAGGTGCGCATGCTGTTCCTGGTGGTCCTTTTTGGTATGGATATAAAGGATTTGAATTCCTTAGAGCCATTAATGTCGGATTGGATAGTTATGGTCTTGCAGATGTCTCAGAGGAAGTTAGAAATAAGTACATCGGAGAAGCAAGACTCATGAGAGGCTGGTTCTATGCCGATAAGATATCTAAATTCGGAACAGCTCAGTGGGTTGATAGAGAGTTGACTACAGAGGACGAGGAAATACTTAACGGTACTAGAGATGACCGTGACTTTGTCATGAATAAAGTATTAGAAGATTTGACTTTTGCAACAACTAACTTGCCAAACAATTGGGGAGATGGTGGTGCTCCTGGTAGAATGAATAGATGGGTAGCGCTAATGGTAATGTCCCGAGTGGCCCTGTTTGAAGGAACATGGAGAAAGTATCATGGACTGGGAGATGCAGACAAATGGTTGAATGCATCTGCTAATGCAGCAAAGGAGTTGATGGATGATGGCCCTTATTCATTATTCTCAACTGGTGATATAACTCAGGATTACAATTCTTACCACCGTATAGAGGATCTTTCTGGCAATCCAGAGGTAATCTATTGGAGAAGATATGAAAGAGGAATATTTACAAATCATGCGCAAAGTTATAACCGTGGTTATAATGGAGGTGCTACGAAGAATATGGTAGAAGACTACCTATGTACAGATGGAAAACCAATAACATTATCTGACCTTTATCAAGGTGATGTGAATTACACGGATGTATTTGAAAATCGGGATCCACGACTACGTCAGTCGGTTCTTCATCCCGATGACCAAGCCATCTATAGATATGGTAATCATGATTTTGGAGCCAGAACATATCCTAGACTACAAGGTATGGGTGGAGTAACAACATATACAGGATACCACATTATCAAAGTTTATAATGTAGGAGCGGCACACGCATCGTATAATTCGTCAATTTCTCCTGCAATTACAATGAGATTTGCAGAAGCATTATTGAATTATGCTGAAGCGAAGGCTGAGTTAGGAGGTGGAAGTATCTCTCAAGAAGATCTTGATATCAGTATCAACTTATTGAGAGAGCGTGTCGGAATGCCACATCTTGATGCGAATCCTGACATGGATCCTCGCTATTCTAATGATGGTGTGAGTGCTGTAATAGCAGAGATCCGCAGGGAGAGAAGAGTTGAGCTATTCTTCGAGGGATTCAGATATGATGACTTGAGAAGATGGAAGCAAGGCAAGAAGCTTGAAAGCAAGGACTACGGTGTACGTTTTGATGCTGCGAGCAGAGCTATTATAGATCCTACTAATGGTACAACCGTACAAACTGGAATGGTAGACGGAGTAGAGTATATAGAAACATATAAAGGAACGGATTTCGAAAATCCAGTATTCGATGAGGGTAAGCATTACTTATGGCCACTGCCTATTAGTGCATTATCTCAGAATCCCAATCTTGGCCAAAACCCAGGATGGTAGATCTTAAGAATAGATAGTTATTTTTCATACAGAATGGGTGGGATTATCGGAATCCTGCCCATTCTTTTTTAATATCACACGTTAAACTGAAATACTAATCCTCAATGGGATATATCCCATTGGATAATCTCAATTTTAATTCCTTGATTATGATGACTAAATTTTCCTTTTTTCTGCTTATTGCTATATCAGTAATGATGTCTCCTTCCTGTGCTCAATCCAAAGTTGTAAAGGCCTATCATAACGACGGAATACCAAAACTGGAAAATCCCATTACAGTTAAATACCTAAAAAAGAACTTACAAAAACAAAGTCCTCGTTTAGTACTAAATAAGAAAATTGAAAAAAATCTAAAAGAGAAACTTCAATCTGACCTTGTAGTCAAAAACATGTTTGATGCACTCAAACTAAATGCATCCAATATCATAAAAGAACCTCTTCTTACACGTAAAAAAATAGGAAGAAGATTATTAGGCGTATCAAGAGAATACTTGTATCGCATGAACGTCCTTGGCATGGTATATAGGATAGAAAGAGATCCTGCTATTCTTAAAAGAATTAATGAAGAGATCCTGGCTATCTGTGGATTTAGTGATTGGAATCCCTCTCACTACTTAGATGTTGCTGAGATGGCCTTGGGACTGGCATTAGCTGTAGACTGGGTCGGAGAAGATCTTCCAGAGGCTACAGTTGCCTTAGCGAAAACAGCTTTAATAGAAAAAGGAATAAAGCCAAGTTACAACCCCGATGGCAATGTAGGCTGGGTAAATGGAACTAACAATTGGAATCAAGTATGTAATGGCGGAATGATCGCTGCATCTATTGTCATTGCTGAAGTAGATCCAGAGCTTGCCGCAAAGACCATACATCGTGCGTTAGAAGGAATGCCACATGCGCTTATAGAATATGGTCCTGACGGAGTATATCCGGAGGGTAGCACCTACTGGGGCTACGGCACCACATTTTCTGTTGTTACGGCTGCTATGTTAGAAAGTGCTTTCGGCACTGATTTTGGATTAGGAGAGTATCCATCATTCAAGGAAAGTGCAATGTTCAGAGTATTGTGTACCGCTCCTTCTGGAGGATATTACAATTTTGCTGATTGTGGTGATCGCCGAAGTAATGATGGAGATCTGACATTAGCTTGGTTTGCTGCGAAGACCGGAAATAGCGCGTATTATGAGAAAGATCGATTTCTAAAAGATCCTTTAGAAATGAAAAAACTTCAAAGACTCAGTGGGGCTGCATTAGTTTGGTTATCCCAAATTGACAATTTAGAAGAAGCAAAGGTTCCGATGGCATGGAAAGGCGGAGGCGCCAACCCCATCGCGATATTCACCAGTGAACCTAATGATCCCGCACAATTCTATTTAGGCGCCAAAGGAGGCCGTGGAATGGTGAATCATGGCAATATGGACGGTGGCTCATTTATACTTGAGATGAATGGCGTAAGATGGGTCGTAGATCCAGGAAATCAGAGATACCATGATTTAGAAAAGACTGGATTCAATCTATGGGGACGAGCGCAAGATGCTGAACGATGGACATTACTAACGAAAAACAATTATGGGCATAGTACCCTCACCGTTGATGGCAAATTACACCTCACTGAAGGGTTAACCACCATCTCTAATTTTGAAGATGGCCCTATTCCAGAAGTTACCTTCGATATGTCACCTACCTTCGTTGGTCAATTGAAATCAGCCTCTCGTAAATTCACTAAGGAAAGTTCAACATCTGTAGTTGTAGAAGATCAAATAACAACACTTGACGACACCAAACTGTTAACTTGGCAATTAATGACTACTGCAGATGTCGAAATAATGCCCGGTGGCGCTATTCTAAAGCAAGATGGCAAAAGCCTTCGTATCGATGTATTGTCCCACCCAGATCTTACGCTCTCAATCATTTCTCTGGATCCTCCACCTTTGAAACTCGATAGGTTGATACCAGGTTTAAAACGATTGGAGCTTCGCATTCCGACCTACTTAATGGAGGATCAGAAAGGAACAATTAAAGTAAGGTTGTCCGCTAAATAAAGGCAACTCATTGCATCAGTCTACTTGTCAAAGTATATTGTTTCTAATCATTTTATGATGGACACCACTCTCCTATCATTTAGTGAAAGTTGATACCTGCTATCGTCAAAATTGAACAATCGGTATAAAGCATTATACTATGTGCAGAATTAGATTCATGCAACTCTGTCCTGTTGGATGCGGATGATAATTTAGCCGTAACTATTATGCTTTTGGCTCTGTGCTTTATTGATAGACAGGATAAATTACTTCGTATAGGGTACTTGATCCAATAAATATTTAATAATCACAATTCGGGAATTATACTTATCGTTAGCACTAACAACTTTCCAAGGAGCATTTTCGGTACTGGTTCTTTCTAGCATTGTCTCTTTATATGAGGTATACTCATCCCATTGCTCTTGGGCTTTCTCATCAAGCTCAGTTATCTTCCATTTTTTAAAAGCGCTTTTCCTTATTTCCTTGAATCTGATTTTTTGCTCTTCTTTAGATACTGATAGATAAAACTTGATAAGGAATGTATTTTCATCTACTATCATATTCTCAAATTCATTGACTTGAGTCATGAATCTTTCATATTCTTCATTCGTACAAAAATCATTCACGGGTTCAACAATAGCTCGATTATACCAACTACGATCAAAAAAAACAATAGCTCCTGGGACGGGGAGATGATTCACATATCTTTGGAAATACCATTGATAGCGTTCATCAGCGGTAGGCTTATCTAATGCTACAACTCTAAAATGACGTGGATTGATATGCTCAGTGATCCGTCGAATAGTACCTGTCTTTCCTGCCGAATCTCGTCCTTCAAAAAGTACAATAAGTTTCTTATTGTTATTGATTATCCAGTATTGCATCTTTATCAATTCAGCTTGCAATCTTTTTAACTCTAAGAGATAACGGGTATTCTTAATTGCCTTAGGCAGATTTATTTTCTGTTGGCCGAGAAGAGATCGAATACCTAATTTTTGATTGAGTAATTCGAGATCTTCATTTGATAGTTCTATTTGTGACATAAGATTTCTATATATCTAATTGAAGCGCGCTACGATGATAACGCATGACCGAATTGGGATCGGGATACAAGTCCGCACCAGAATTACCTTTCCCATCATAATCAAATTGTGAAAGCACGAATCGCATACTCTCTAACCTTGCGATCTTCTTGTTATTAGCTTTAACTATTGTCCAAGGACAGAAATTAGTATGCGTCTTGCTGAACATCTCTTCCTTATAATGAGTATAGCTATCCCATAGCTCTTGACCTTTCTCATCTACTGGACTGAATTTCCATCTCTTTAACGGATTCTTCAATCTAGCCTCAAACCGTTCTTTTTGGGCATTCTTAGAAATAGAAAACCAAAATTTAATAACATGAATACCATCTTCATATAGCAAGTGTTCGAACTCAGGTACCTGAACCATAAATTGCTTATACTGATCCTTAGTACAAAAACCCATTACAGGTTCGACTACCGCTCGATTGTACCAGCTCCTATCAAAAAAAACAATCTCACCAGGATTGGGCAATTCCTTTGTATAACGCCTGAAGTACCACTGCCCTCTTTCTACCTCCGTAGGTTTACTGAGTGCAACGACTCTATGATTCCTTGGACTTAGATGTTCTTTGAATCTTTTTATAGCGCCACCTTTACCTGCCGCATCACGCCCTTCAAATATGATAACGACTCTCTTTCCCTGATCCTGAATCCATCTTTGCAAATCCACCAATTCGCCTTGCAATTGCAGCAAAGTAGTTTCATATATCATATTTTCAATATGATTGGATATATCAATTTTATTAGCCTTTGCGACTTTGAGTAGATCCTTTCTGGTTTTGCATTTACTTAGCTGTTTCTTACTAAATCCAGATTTTCCTCTTTCCATTCATGAGTGCTTTCAATGATTATTAAAACTATTTTATCATAGCGTTCATTCTCGATTGCCGGCATCGTACAATCCAGTTTTTCACGCTTCTTTATATCCCTTCTCTAATATTGATCAAGCATATATTTGAAAACATCTGTACTTGTAACTATTCCAACTAAATCTTCTCCCTCCACAACCGGAAGCGCATGAAACTTGGCATCTGCAAAGATCGCCACAGATTCCTTAATAGTTGAATTCTTCTGAACATCCTTTACTTCTTTTGTCATAACTTGTTCTATTGTAAGCATATCAAAGACCATGGTGATCGCTTTTTCCTTTTCCTTCTCCACCCCGACTAAAAACGATATTCTATCGATATCAGATTTACTCAAAATTCCTATTACATTTTTGCCACTTACCACAGGAACGTGATGGACATTATTATTAATCATTATCTGATGAGCATCTTCCAATTTGTTAGTTGTATTAACAGTCATCACATTTGAACTCATAATCTTAGACACCGGTGTTCTATTTTTCATTTGTATTTTTTTGTTGCGAATAAATTACTTTGTAAATCGAAGGCAATCTAAGAATGATATTCAGTGAAACAAATGATCTTAATCACTATTGGCAATGAGGAACATCAGTAAATGTGGCTCTTCGTCATTTAAAGTGGGTATTGAATTTTAGCCCCCCTAAATGAAAGTAAATCATGATTATAAAATTATGGGTATTTCGATATCCTTTAGCAATTCT
>JBLIDB010000069.1:0-20907 GCA_047634015.1 Saprospiraceae bacterium | reverse complement strand
AAACTCAATTATCGGTTTTAGAATCACCAGTCTGAGCAGTAATAGAACCTCCGGTAATATCGCCTAATACTATGAAAACATAAATCACCAAAATGAAAACGATCATGATCACCCCCAAACTCCTTCAGGAGAATGGAAGCTTTGTCCCCATATCATAACACCCTTCTCCAATTCTCATAAATTGTGCTTGACTCTGAATAGCTGAGCACGCTTTTGTAATACAACTCAAAGAAATACTATATTTCCAATTCGTAAATCCCACTTTAGGGTGAAATTCCAATTTAGTGGCCATTTTTAATACTAACTGGAACCCCAAAATCACCCAGATGGGTGAGCCACATGAAAATTACTATGCTCAATTTTGTATCGGAATTAATACAAAGAAAAAAATGCAAAATTATCTACTCTTCCTTATCCTTATATCTACCAATATATGCTACTCTCAAGTTTCATATAATGTGATGCCTTTTCATGTTGGCTTTTCCGATGATCTTTCAGGTAGTGAATTATCACATTGGCAAAGCAGGGACCTTTCCTTCTTCCAACTTGATGGCTCCAAAGATGCAGTGTTCAGTTTAGAGCACCTCCGTTTTTCTAATAGCATCAATAATAAAGAAACCTACTTGTCCAATGGAAGCTTAACTTTTAAAGAACCTGGGGGCATGATGACTCCTGAAGATAAAATGAGACTAACGAAGGAAGAACTCATCTTTTATAACGACGCAAGTTACCAAGCAATTAATGCTCATATGAGTGCAGGGGTAGGAAGAATATACCTTAATGCACAAAATGGTGTCCGAAATGTAGGACTTACAAATTACAACGGAGCCAGTAGAGGATATGTCTTTGTTGCAGATGGAGCAGGTGATCCTCAAGCTGGGATTTATATTAATGAGCTTGATCAAGGCATCGTCTTTGCCGATGTCAAAAACTTCAGAGTAAAACATCCAGAAAAAAGTCAAAAGGAAATCTGGTACGCCAGCTTAGAAGGACCTGAAGTAGGTGCGTATGATCGAGGAACCGCAAACCTCGTCAATGGCGAAACATTTGTAGAATTCCAAGATCATTTCAAGCATATTGCCAACACTTCTAAAATGACAGTCCATGTAACTCCTCATAATAGTGACACTTATGGGTTAGCTGTAATTGAAAAAAAAAGAATGGATTCTATGTAAAGGAATTGAAGGGCGGAAGTGGGAATTTCTCATTTGACTGGGAAGTAAAATGCATTCGTACAGGTAAAGAGAAATTTCAAGTCGTGAGAGATATAGATCCTGAATTAAACCCAGCACCAGAAATAAATGGTCATTCCAAAATCTCCAATCAAAAATCAAATACTCTCCAACACTTTGATATGAAGAAGCATATAAAAGATGTTTACAATCATTAAAAAACAAAAGAGGCCGATTCAAAAAAATGAATCGGCCTCTTGCTTAATAATTATTACAATTACCTCTTATTCTGCGGACGTAGACTTCTTACGGTCTTACCCGTTCGCCACATCTCAGAATCTTGCAATTCGGCTAATTCCTTCTCCAATCCTACACGATAGTCTTCCTTACTATTACTATCAATAGAAAGTTGCGCTTCGTTACCTGTTTCAACACTTTCGTATAGCTCTTCAAAAACCGGTCGCGTTGCATCACGGAATTTTTTCCACCAATCCAAAGCTCCTCTCTGAGCAGTAGTAGAACAGTTGGCATACATCCAGTCCATTCCATTCTCTGCGATGAGTGGGTATAGAGACTCGGTAGCTTCTTCGACAGTCTCATTGAATGCTTCTGAAGGACTATGTCCTTTACTTCTAAGAAGATCGTACTGAGCCGCAAATAAGCCTTGGATAGCTCCCATAAGCGTTCCTCTTTCACCCGTAAGATCACTAAATACTTCTCTTTTGAAAGTTGTCTCAAATAAGTATCCAGATCCGATTCCGATTCCGATTGCGATCGCTCTATCAAAGGCTCTACCTGTAGCATCTTGGAATACAGCATAACTTGAATTCAAGCCCTTGCCTGCAAGGAACAATCTTCTTAAACTCGTTCCACTACCTTTAGGAGCTGCTAAGAATACATCGATATCCGCTGGTGGAATAATGTTTGTTCTTTCCTTATAAGTAATTCCGAAACCATGTGAGAAATACAACCCTTTACCCGCCGTAAGATATGGCTTTATGGTAGGCCATACTGCTATCTGAGCCGCATCTGAAAGTAGATACATTATAATAGTTGCCTTCTCTGCAGCTTCTTCGATAGAGAATAAAGTTTCTCCTGGGACGAATCCATCCCCAATCGCTTTATCCCATGATGGAGACGGCTGTCGTTGTCCTACAATTACTTGAAATCCGTTGTCTTTAAGATTTAGTGCTTGGCCAGGTCCCTGAACTCCATATCCGATAACCGCTATGGTTTCATCTTTTAGAATTTCATGCGCTTTTTCAAGAGGAAATTCCTCGCGCATTATTACATTTTCCTCTGTTCCGCCAAAATTAAGTTTTGCCATGATAACTTATTGTTATTGAATTGATATATTAATTGTCTTGTAATTCGTTCTCTACTGATGCAAGGTATTTGTTCAACCTTTCCATTTCTTTTACGATCGCAATTCTACCCGATCGTACAAATTCATAAATACCTATTTTTTTAAACTCTTCTAAAAGTGCTTCCGTCTCTCGTTCGTGTCCTGTTTTTTCAACTACGACGTATTCGGATTCTATTCTCAATATTCGTGCATTATGCTTACGAATTATCTTTTCAACTTTCGTTCCATTATACATTGCTTCTACGGGCACTTTGTAAAGGGCTATTTCTTGAAATACAATTTCCTTGTTACGATAATAGAAAGCTTTCAGAACATCCACTTGCTTATCAATCTGCGCTACTACTTTTTGAACAACTTTCTCAGAAATAGAAAGCACAATGGTGAACCTATGAATCCCTTCCATACTGGACGTAGATACTGTAAGTGTTTCTATATTGATCTTCCTACGTGTAATCAAGCCCACGACCCTACTAAGAAGGCCACTGCGATTCTCTGAAAATACAGTTAATGTGAATTGTTCTTTATTATCCATTATATTTTATTCCTTCTTCTAAGTATTTCAATTTGATTATTCAAGAACTATTTCGTCAACTGCTTTTCCTGTTGATATCATAGGAAAGACATTTTCTTCTTTCTGAACCATCACATGTAGCAAGAAAGCGCCATCATAGTTGAGCATTTCATTAACAGCTCCATCTAACTCTGAAGCATCAATAATCTTCTTTCCCGTTACTCCAAATCCTTCTGCAATTTTTATAAAATCGGGATTTTCTAATTCTACAGAACTATACCTTCTTTCGAAAAACAACTCTTGCCACTGTCTAACCATGCCAAGGTGCTCATTGTCTAAAAGCAAAATCTTAACCGCTACATTATGCTGACTACACACACCAAGTTCTTGGAGTGTCATTTGGAATCCTCCATCTCCTACTATGGCGATAACATGTTTATTAGGAAGCGCAAACTTCGCTCCAATAGCTGCAGGCAAACCATATCCCATTGTTCCTGCACCTCCAGAAGAAACCCAAAGATCTCTTCCTAAATACTCATAATATCGCGCAGCTGCCATTTGATGCTGCCCTACGTCCGTAACAACAATCGCATCTCCGTTAGTTTGTCTCGAAACTTCTCTAATGGCACGACCCATTGTAATGTTGCCAGTTTCGTTTCGATGCAAATCTCTAGAAATCACTTTTTCCATTTCTTGCCTATCGCATTCATGGAACTCTGCTAGCCATTCTGGATATTTTTTCTCTGCAACCTTTTCAATAAGACTTTCTAACGCTTCTTTAGCATCTGCATGAAAGCATAGATCTACAGGTACATTTTTATTGAATTCAGCTCTATCAATTTCTATATGTATTTTCTTTGCTTGCGTAGCATATGCATCCAATCTACCAGTAACCCGATCATCAAAACGCATTCCTATTGCGATTAATAGATCGCATTGATTGGTCTTCATATTCGGTCCATAATTGCCATGCATACCGAGCATTCCTACATAATTCTCGTGATCAGTAGGTATGGTAGAAAGTCCATGAATAGTACAAGCAACTGGAATCCCAGTCTTTTCTACAAATTCTTTGAAAATATCTTGAGCTCCAGCAATATGTATACCATGACCAGCGAGTATAAGCGGCTTTTTAGCATTATTAATCATTTGTGCTGCCTGCTTTGCAACCTTATTTTTGATTATTGGTCGAGGCTTATAGGAGCGAATACTAACACTATTTACAGGAATATATTCACATTTTTCAATCTGAGCATCCTTGGTAATATCTATTAGTACGGGTCCTGGACGACCACTATTGGCTATATAAAAAGCCTTGGCCATAATCTCAGGAATCTCAGAAGCTTCTGTGATCTGATAATTCCACTTTGTGATGGAAGTAGTACACCCTATTACATCTATCTCTTGAAATCCATCACTCCCTAACAGGTGACTAAATACTTGTCCTGTAATACAAACCAACGGTGTGGAATCCATCAAAGCATCTCCTATTCCTGTGAATAGATTTGTAGCTCCAGGTCCACTTGTAGCTATGCAAACTCCAGTCTTTCTTAGTACTCTTGCATACCCTTCAGCAGCATGAATGGCTCCTTGCTCATGTCTTGTAAGGATATGTCTCAATTCATTTTGATAATCATAAAGAGCATCATAAACAGGCATGATAGCCCCTCCTGGATATCCAAAAATCAGGTTTACATCATTGGCAATTAATGAGACCAATAATGCCTGAGCTCCAGACATTATCTGATTTCCTTCCATTTCTGCCTTCTCTTTCTTACCCTCTGTTGCTACACTCATATTCTACCTTTATATGTTATAGTCATATTTCATCAGTAACACATCCTTCACTTGCCGTGGATACGGTATGGCGATATTTACGCAAGATACCCGTAACTGGAAGATCAGGACATACCCAATTGTTTTTTCTAATAGCCAACTCATCATCAGATATATTAACTCTAATCGTATTTGCCTCGGCGTCAATTATAATTTCATCTCCATCTTCCAACAATCCAATTGCACCTCCAGTATAAGCCTCTGGTGTTATATGCCCAACAACAAATCCATGCGTTCCTCCGCTAAATCTCCCATCTGTAATAAGTGCTACTTCTTTTCCTAAGCCTACACCCATGATGAGCGAAGTAGGCTTGAGCATTTCAGGCATCCCAGGGCCTCCTTTAGGTCCTACATAGCGAATTACAATTACTTCACCTTTATTTATTTTCAGTGCCTGAATGGCATTATTAGCCGCCGGTTCAGAATCAAAAACGCGGGCCTTTCCTCTAAAATGGAGTCCTTCCTTTCCAGTTATTTTGGCTACAGATCCTTGTTCCGCAAGGTTGCCATATAATATTCGAAGATGACCTGTGCTCTTGATAGGCTGTGCAACAGGATGGATTACATCTTGTCCTTCTTTGAGGTAATTCACCTCAGCAAGATTCTCTGCTATTGACTTACCTGTGACAGTCATGCAGTCTCCATGAAGCATACCTTCATCAAGCATTAATTTCATTACCGCAGGCACACCCCCTACTTTATGAAGGTCTTCCATTACGTATTGCCCACTTGGCTTGAGATCTGCCAGCAGTGGTGTATTCTTACTTAGACGATCAAAATCATCTATTGTAATATCAATTTTAGCCGCTTTAGCCATCGCTATAATGTGCATTACCGCATTCGTCGAACCTCCTAATACCGTAATAACTCGAATGGCATTCTCAAATGCCTTATAAGTCATTATATCGCTCGGCTTAATATCATTACGGAGTAGATGATGAATTGCACCGCCTACTTTCTGGCAATCACTTTGCTTCTCCGGACTCACTGCTGGAGTTGAAGAACTATACGGTAACGACATGCCCAGTGCCTCAATAGCAGATGACATTGTATTGGCTGTATACATTCCTCCACAAGCACCAGCACCAGGGCAAGCCTTTCGCACTATTTCTTTAAAATATTCCTTAGTAATCTCACCTTGGATTTCCTGACCCATTGCCTCAAAAGAAGATACGATATCAAGTTTCTTTCCATCGTGATGTCCAGGCTTAATAGTACCGCCATACACAAGGATCGCAGGTCGATTCAATCTACTAATAGCGATCATCGCTCCAGGCATATTTTTGTCGCATCCAACTACGGCTACTACCCCATCATACCACTGAGCTGAAGCTACCGTCTCGATAGAATCAGCGATAATATCCCGTGATGGTAACGAATACTTCATCCCTTCAGTACCCATAGATATGCCATCACTCACTCCTATCGTATGGAATACTAATCCTCTAAGTGGTTCCTCTTCATCGATTGCTTCTCGAATCTGAACAGCAAGATCATTAAGGTGCATATTGCAAGGATTCCCTTCCCATCCTGTACTAACAACCCCAACCTGGGCTTTATTGAGATCATCATCACTAAAACCAATAGCATGAAACATCGATTTGGCCGCTGGCTGCGTATCGTCTTGGGTTACATGCTTACTATATTTATTGATTTCCATTTTTTATACTTTCTACTTGCTAGGATCGCTGCTTCTATTTTTAGATTATACTTGAATTCGCTTGTTGAACACTATTCACTTTTATCTCTTCACCAAGAATAATCGACTCAACAATATCCCCAAACTGAGAACAAGAATATGCAACTTCTGGACCAAGATCGGAGGTCATAATACTTTTCTCCATACAAGTTTCTATCGCATCATAAATATCCTTTGCTTCCTGATGTAGATCAAAATGCTCCAGCATCATAGCAACAGATAGAATCATAGCCGTAGGATTGGCAATATCCTTTCCAGCGCCTTCTGGATATGATCCATGAACTGGCTCGAACAAGCATCTTTCATCTCCAATGGAGGCACTCGGAAGTAGTCCCAAAGAGCCACCAATAACACTCGCTTCATCAGATAAAATATCCCCAAAAAGATTAGCTGTAAGAACAACATCAAATCTCGTAGGATTTAGAATCACCTGCATTGTTGCATTATCGATATAGAGATAAGAAAGATTCACCTCTGGATATTCCTTGGCAACAATATCTACTGTCTCTCTCCAAAATCTTGACGATTCAAGAACATTTGCCTTATCTACAAGACATAGTTCCTTGCGACGGTTCATTGCCGTTTTAAATGCAGCATGAGCGATTCTCTCGATCTCATGCTTCTCATATGACATCGTATCAAAAGCCATTGTGTTGTCTTCATTCCGACCACTCTTGCCGAAATAAACTCCGCTGATCAACTCTCTATAGATTATAAAATCAGCTCCTTTGATACGATCATTCTTTATAGGAGACAGGCCTACCAATTTATCATAAGCCTTTATCGGTCTGATATTAGCATATAAACCCAGCGCCTTACGAAGTCTAAGGAGACCTTGCTCTGGTCTTACCTTTAGCGTCGGATCGGCATATTTAGGAGCTCCTATGGCTCCTAACAGAACTGCATCAGCAGCTAACGCTTTCTCCAAAGTGTCTTCTGGAAGTGGATTCCCTGTTTTATCAATTGCGATACCACCCATTAGTGCTTCGCACAATACAAAGGTATGGTTGTACTTTTCCTCAATCGCTTTAAGCGCTTTAATCCCTTGTGCCATTACTTCAGGGCCGATACCATCTCCCGCAAGAATTGCTATATTTTCTAATTTCTTCATTTCTATTTATTAATATATCTCTTGTGCCTTTTCAAAAGCTTCTATCTTTTCAACTTTACTAAGTAAGAAACCAATATCATCATATCCATTTTCTAAACAAAGCTTTTTATAATCTCCAATTTCGAAATCAAAAGATGCTCCCGTAGAAACAATAATAAACGTTTGTTCCTTAAGATCCACCTCAAACTCTGCCTTTGGGTCTTTTTCTATCGCCTGAAATATCTCTTGCAATTCATCTTTATTTACTTGAACTGGAAGTATTCCATTATTCAAAGCATTGCCCTTGAAAATATCTGCGAAGAAACTACTAACTACTACTTTGAATCCATAATCTCCTACAGCCCATGCAGCGTGCTCTCTACTCGATCCACATCCAAAATTATTTCCTGCTACTAATATGCTTCCTTTATATGTCGGATTATTTAGCACAAAGTCAGCTATGAGATTGTCGTTACTTTCGTATCTCCAATCTCTAAACAAGTTCTCTCCAAAACCATCTCTTGTCAATGCCTTCAGAAATCTCGCAGGTATAATTTGATCTGTATCCACTTCCTCTATTGGAAGAGGGACTGCAGTTGATATTACTTTTTTGAATTTTTTCATCTTTCTAATTTCGCTTCCCTTGATTATTAATTCAACATCTTTCTTACATCGACAATCTTTCCTGCAATTGCAGCAGCTGCTGCCATCATAGGGCTCGCCAAAATCGTTCTTGCTCCTGGCCCTTGTCTACCTTCAAAGTTCCTGTTGCTCGTTGAGATACAATATTCTCCTTTTGGAACCTTGTCATCATTCATTCCTAGACATGCGGAACAGCCTGGTTCTCTTAATTGAAACCCTGCTGCTTCAAATATCTTATCTAATCCTTCTTGTATCGCTTGTTGTTCTACTTGCTTTGATCCTGGGATTACCATCACTTGAACGTGGGAAGCTTTCGTTTTCCCTTTGACAAAATCAGCCACCAATCTCAGATCCTCTATTCTACCGTTAGTACAACTTCCTATAAATACATTTTGAATCGTCTTTCCATTAAGAGATTCTCCTGGTTTTAGATCCATGTAATTCAAGGACTTCTCAACATTTGCAATACCGTTGGTAGCAGGGATGTTATCTTGAATCCCCATCCCCATTCCAGGATTGGTACCATAGGTGACCATAGGTGTTATATCTTCTGCCGCAAACCTTTCTTCTCTATCGAATGTGGCTTCTTCATCTGTTTTCAATGTCTTCCAGAAAGCAATAGCTTTGTCCCATTCTGCTCCCTTAGGCGCTTTTTCACGGCCTTTGATGTACTCGAAGGTAGTTTCATCTGGAGCAATCATTCCTCCACGAGCGCCCATCTCTATACTCATATTACAGACGGTCATCCGAGCCTCCATGGATAAACTTCGGATTGCAGACCCTCCATACTCGATAAAATAACCCGTTCCTCCAGAAGCTGTAAGTTTTGATATGACATATAGTATGATGTCTTTGCTAAATACTCCTTTGCTCAGTTCGCCATCGATTGTAATTTTCATCGTCTTTGGCTTGGTCATTACAAGACATTGGGTAGCCAAAGTCTGCTCTACCTGACTCGTTCCAATACCAAATGCTATACTTCCAAATGCACCATGAGTAGAGGTATGGCTATCTCCACATACCAGTGTCATTCCTGGTTTGGTAATGCCATTTTCAGGTCCGATAATATGAACGATTCCATGTTTCTCATGGCCCAATTTATAGACAGGAACATCAAACGAATCACAGTTATCATAGAGCTTCTGCACTTGGGCCCTTGAAAGTGGCTCCTCTATCGGTAGGTGTTGATTAATTGTCGGAACATTATGATCTGGTGTAGCAAGTGTCTTGTTTGTCCGAAAGACTGGAACGTCACGCTTCCGTAGCCCGTCAAAAGCTTGCGGACTTGTTACTTCATGAATAAAATGCTGATCGATATATAGAATATCTACACCATGCTCGCTATGCACTATATGCGCATCCCATAATTTGTCAAATAAAGTTGTTTCCATTAATTATATATTGAAAAATCTCTGCCCATATTAGGATAGAGATTAAATTATTATTTAATATGATAGTAGAATATTATTTTCTTATGCTACTGCATTTACATTATTCCAAATGATTCTCAAATCCGCATCTTCCACAAGTTTTTGAGCATCTGCAATATCTAAAAACACTCTATAAGCCTCATCTAATTCTCTTTTGGTCAGATTGATGCCTATTTCTTTGAATCTATATGCAAGTGCTGCTCTTCCAGAACGCGCAGTCAAAACTATTAAAGAATTATCTACTCCTACCTCTTTTGGGTCAATTATCTCGTAAGTATCACGACATTTAATTACGCCATCTTGATGAATTCCAGAAGAATGGGCAAATGCATTATCACCTACGATTGCCTTATTAGCTTGTACAGCCATTCCCATTTCCATAGCTATCTCGCGACTGATTGGATTCAGTAGCTTCGCAACAATGTCCGTCGAAAACTCCCTACCCAAACGATGCTTAATTATCATGGCGACTTCTTCAAGAGAGGTATTCCCTGCCCGCTCTCCAATTCCATTAACCGTACATTCAATCTGAGTAGCTCCATTCTGAATACCCGCAATACTATTTGCCGTTGCCAGCCCTAAGTCATTATGACAATGACATGAAATCGTGACATTGTCGATGCCAACTACATGCTCTGTTAAGTACTTAATCTTTGCGCCATACTCCTCAGGTATACAATATCCTGTAGTATCAGGAATATTTACAACGGTTGCCCCAACATTGACGACTTCCTGAATCACCTTAGCGAGAAAGACATTATCAGTGCGACCTGCATCTTCAGCATAAAACTCTACATCTTCTACAAAGGATTTTGCATATTTCACCGCACCAATCGCGCGTTCAATGACTTTTTCTGGCGTCGTTCTTAGCTTATCGTAAATATGAGAATCTGAAGTTCCTATTCCAGTATGAATACGAGGTCTTTTTGCAGTCTTTAGCGACTCTGCAGCAGCCTTAATATCTTCCTTTACTGCTCTAGACAAACCACATACAGTGGCCTCCTTGATAAGAGATCCGATTTCCGCGACAGCGGCAAAATCTCCAGGACTACTGATTGGAAACCCTGCTTCAATAACATCTACACCGAGTTCTTCCAACCGCTCCGCCAATCTCAGCTTTTGATCTCTATCCAGCTTGCATCCAGGCACCTGTTCTCCATCTCTTAGCGTCGTATCAAAAATCTGAATTTTCTTCATGCTTATAAGTATTATATATCTGTACTATAAAAGTAATTTACTAGACGTAAAGATTTTCATCAAAAAAAAATACATTTACAATTCGTAAGAGCCTTATTTTATCGCTTAATAGCTGGTATTCAGTTATTTAACACATGTCTTTCTACAATGCCAAGACGATCTACAGAACACTTACTTAAGTTAATTAGTAGGATGACACCTACTGAAAAAAGAAATTTTAAGGTGGCTGTATCCCATAGTAACCCAGGTGTGGAAGTTTTGTTCTTAAGCCTATTTGATGTAATTGATAAATCCAAAGTCTACAATGAAGAGCTTATTCTTAAGAAAATTCCCGCAATCAGAAAAGGGCAGCTCTCCAATATAAAATCTAACCTGTATAAGCAAATTCTTGGAAGTTTGAGACAACAGAAGCGGCATAGTTATATTTCAATACAGATCCGTGAGCAGATAGATTTTGCAGTTATTCTTCATGCGAAAGGGTTATACAATGCCGCATTTGATATCTTAGAAAGAGCTAAAAAAATGGCCTACGACTCAGATAGACAACATTCTGTTCTTGTAATTCTGGAACTCGAAAAACAAATAGAAAGTTTATACATCACGGGATCGATGTATCATAAAGCCAAAGAACTCAAATCCCAAACTAAAGAAGCCGTTAGGCTAGTCTCCATATCTCATAAACTCTCTAATCTATCACTTTCGCTATATGGTATGTATTTGCAATATGGGTATGTTAAGGACGAAAGAGACTTTGATTTTGTAACCGACTATTTTAAGCATAATCTACCTGAACTTGATATTAATACATTAGACTTCTATAGCAAACTATATTATTACCAATCTCATGTGTGGTATAATAACATGATTCAGGATTTTCCAAATAATTTCAAATACGCTCAGCGTTGGGTAGATTTATTCCATTCTGAACCTCAATGGCAGGATAGAGAACTTACCCTCTATCTTAAAGGGCTCCATAATCTTCTAAATCCACTATTCATGGCACAGCGCTATGATAAGTTCTTACCAGTATATCAAGAGTTATTAGTATTGGGGAAGAATTCCGCGAAGCGCATGAATCGGGATCAGTTAAGCACCTTTAAATTAATTGAATACACGCATGGGATTAATCGCTACTATCTTACTGGTGACTTTGTCCAGGGAGTTGCATATGTTAAAGAGATAGAAAAGGCCATAGAGGCCAACACTTTTGATTGGGATTTAAATCGAATTATACTCTTTAATTACAAAATAGCGAGTATTTATTTTTGTATAGGTGATCTGGACCACGCAATTGGCTTATTAAATAAAATCACTAATCAGGTATATCCTGAATTCAGAGAAGACATTCAAGCTTTTGCCAGGGTATTGAATTTAATCGCACACTTTGAACTAGGTAACACGTTACTTGTTAACCACCAGATAAAATCAACGTTTAGATATCTATCTAAAATCAAGCAATTAGATAAAGTATTAACTGAGATTCTCTCTTTCGTCCGTCGCATTCCTAAAATAGAAGAAGTAGATCTCAAACAAGAACTTATTCACCTTAAGAAAGACTTAGAAAAAATAGAACAGGATCAATTTGAGCGTCGAGCCTTCTTATATCTTGACATCATATCTTGGTTAGAAAGCAAGATTGAAAATATCCCTGTGGGAGATGTTATAAGAAGAAAAATTAAAGAACGAGAATAAAAAAAGGGATGTATGAAAGAATCATACACCCCTTGATTTGTTCAAATTTACTCTTCCTATTGCTTGTTCAAAGTAACGGTTCCTGTATCTCCAAAATCATTCAACCATGTATAGGTAAGAACTCCCTTAGAAACGGTTCCTGTGACGTTAACCTGACCACCGAAAGGTTCTCTAAAAGTTCCAGAAAGAGTTCCGCAAATATCTTGAATAGTACCACTAAGTACACCATTAGTTTCGTGCTCCTTTAGGATGCCATAAATGCTATACCAATTGAAGTATAATCCAGCGGAGAAGTCGCTAATCGTATAAGCACCGCCTGACCCTGTAATAACTACTGAGGCTGTATTCGAAAACTCTCCGACGCAACATCCATCTGTAGACGTTCCGGTAGTTTCTGATGAGTAAGTCCCCGCAAGATCCGATGGGCAAACTACAGAAAAATTATACGTTACTTCTTGCGAAGAAACAACAGCAGCATCATTACTTCCTGTCAAACGCAATGAAAGCGTTTGTGGAGCACCGATCTCAAATGCATCAAGGTTTAAGATTATTGGAATATCTCCTGTAACTTGGCCTGAGATGATTTCCCCAGATCCAGCCGACTGATAGGCACTTGCATCAACCGTTGTTGGCTCTACTATCTCGTACGTGTATGTTACAGCAGAAGATCTAGGTGCACCAGCAAAAACTACTTCCGCTCCCAAAGCTTTCTGCTCTCCATCAGCCAATCTTTGAATAGTTAAGTTAGTAGTTCGGGAATTAAGGCTCAAAGCTTCAAAATCCTCCTGCGTATCTGTCAATGGGGTAAGCGGATATACATCCACATCCTCCTCACCACAACTCATGACTCCTAAAGAAAAAAGTAATATGGATAAAGCATATATATAAGTCTTCATATTATAATTTTTTTATTTATTTATTAATATCCAGAATTCTGCTCGATATTCTCGTTAGCATTTCTTTCATTAGCTCCGATCGCCATGTTAAATCTTGTGTCTGAAGCTTCTAAAGTCTTGAATTCGGCTTGTTCTCCATTACCACCTGCTTCATCACCAAAATTAGAACGAACTATTGGAAGTCCTTTCCTCTTTAAATCAAAAAATCGATGACCTTCAAATGCGAGCTCTAGTCTTCTTTCCAATGCAACAGCATCTTTAAGAGCTTGTCCAGTTTCTCCTCCTGATACAAATGAACTATATCTATTAGAACGTACTTCATCTAATGCCACTAATGCAGGACCATCTTGGCCCATTTCTGCGAGTGCTTCCGCCTTATTCAAGGCAACCTCCGAGTATCGGATAACTTTCGCATCTACAAGATTGGCATCTCCAGATAATCGACCTCTATACTTTACAATGTGATTATAGTCTACTCCAGAAAACCCACTCGTTTCGAAATATACTTGCTTCCTGATATCATTGTCGCCATAAAGTGCAAATAAAGCAAAATCGACATTATACTCTGATCGAATTCCATCAGGAGATTCTTGTAACCATGAAACGCCTACACTAATATCATCAGAATCTATTATAGGTAATTTCCATATAATAGAGGCATTACTGGCATCCTTCCATATAGCCAAAACATCATCTCTACCTACTTCGCTGACGCCTGTCACGGCATTCGCTGCAGTAATGACCTCACTATAATTTCCCATAAACAAGTGAACTCTACTCAAAAGGGCAGAAACCACATTTTTATTTATACGTCCTACCCCATTATCACTATTCACAAGTCCATTGGCTTCATTTAGGTCTGCCAAGATTGAGGAATAAGTGTCATCTAATGAGTTTCTATTAGGAAGAGCCCCAGAATCTGTTGACGTGACATAAGGAACTCCCAATGAGTTAGTAGATCTCGTCGCCGGAGAATCAGCATACAGTTTTGCTAAATCAAAATGTGCGATTCCTCTCGCTGCAAGCGCCTCGCCACGAACGTTGTTTTTAAATGCTCCTTCCTCAAGCACATCAATATTCTCCAAGATAAGATTGGCTCGTTGAACCACTTTATATGCTGATAGCCAAAATGTCTCAGAACTATTATCTTCATCATATCTCCAGTCATAATAATCTTCTCTCGATCTTCGACCATTAGAATTAATGACGACATCGTCTGAAATCACATCTGGAATAAAATAAATCGATGCCGCACTTGAAGTAGGACCATAGTAGCCACTTCTTAGAAAAGCGACATAAACTCCCTTGAGCGCATTTTCAAAATCAGAGGAATTCAGCAATCCCAGTTCGGTCGCTATTCCGTCATTAGGAAATAGCGCTAAATCATCCTCTCCACATGAAGTAACAAAAAGCGAAAACATCGCTACACAAATTATATATCTAAAATTCATAATATTCTTTTTTATTGGATTATTGGATTTAGAATCTAAGGGTTAGTCCTCCTGTAAGAGTTCTTGTATTAGGATAACTAAACCCTGCATATTCGCCTGGCAGATTGCCCTGTACCGTATTACCTGTACCTACAGATTCTTCAATAAATACACCAACTTCAGGATCTCCTTGAAAATTAGAGAAAGTAGCCAAGTTCTGCCCAGCTACAAAAAAGGTAAGTCCCTTTACATGTATTTTTTCAAGAATGGAGGTAGGTAAGGCATAAGATAATTTTACATTTCTTAATCTTATATAATCACCCTTCTCTAAGAAACGAGTAGAAGTAGAAACCTCCGCTTGAGCATCTGGACGAGGAATCTCAGTAACGTCTCCTGGGTTTTTCCAATAGTCCAATGCTTCTACATCTTGTTGGGATCTGGCTCCATCAGCACCACTTAAGAGATTGAATTTTCTTTGATTGTAGATATAGTTACCTCCTTTGAAAGAGAATGCAGTCTGAAGACTAATCCCTTTATATCCCATATTAACATCAAATCCTCCTGAGAAAGTAGGAATGGCGGATTTGCCAGATAGAATTACAGCATCAGATTCAGTTGGGTCAGTAACTTCTTCCCCTGATTCATTAAAATACAATAAATCTCCATTCGAAGGATCAACTCGGCTGAACTCAACAAGTTCCCACACGTATGCTACTTCTCCTTCCTTAAGGACTGCACTAAAAGAATTAGATGCTTGGATTTCTTCAGACCCAACCAGTCTGTCCATTCTCGTCTTATTATGAGAATATCGAATACCAAAATCCAAAAAGAAATCTTTTCCTCTAAAAGGTGAGTAATTTACCTCTGCCTCTATACCTCTATTACTAAGGTCTCCGATATTATCCAATCGCTGTCCAAAACCTGTAGTTCTCGATAGTTGATTAGGAAATAAAAGATCGGTAGATTTCTTATTATAATATTCTAATGAACCTGTAATCGCATTATTCAAGATTCCAAAATCCACTCCAAATGAGTATGCTTCTTGAGTTTCCCACTTTAGATTAGGGTTGGATACATTAGCCTGAAATGATGCTGTTTGATCTGCATAACTTGAGAATCCAAGAACCCCGATGGCTCCATATTGCTCATTTGGCTCATTACCTGTCGTACCATATGATGCACGCACCTTCAACTGATCTAACCAAGATGCTTTCAATACTGTATTGGCTAAATTATATCCAACACCTACAGAGTAAAATGTACCGTATCTATTATCAGCACCAAATCGCGAAGATCCATCTCTTCTTACGGTTCCTTGGATATGAAAGTTATTATCAAGTGAATAGCTTAACTGACCAAACAATGAGAATAATGCAAATTCATTCTTACGCGTAAATCCATCCGTTATTTCCGCAGCAACTTCCTGTACACTTAGACCAACTGGAAATCCCTTTCCACTAATGCTATATGATTCGAATACATTTTTTACATATTCCATTCCACCTAAGGCTGATATCTGATGTCTATCAGATATTTGATAGTCGTACTGTGCCACATTTGTAAAAACATAACGATCTCTTGAAGAACCACCGTCTGTCTTAATACCTGGAGCATCTGTATCTCCCACATAAAAATCAAGAATAGAGTTCGGCTTGATAAAAGCCTCTCGCTGAAAAGTGTTATATGAATAGGCCCCTGTAGACGATATTCGAAGCCCTTTGATCGGTGTAAAGTTTAATGCAACATTCCCATACATATCCGACCATGTATTAGACTCTGGGTTATTTCTTGTTGCTTCAACAATATTAAATCCTTGATGCGTAAAGTTATAATCCGGTTCTCCAAACTCATCAAAAAGTATCTCTCCATTATCGTCAAGATTATAAATTGTCTCGTACGGATTATAACTATACATGCCTACGAAGGGTGATTGCACATTGTTACGATCTCTTAACTCATTATCATTTCTTCGACTAATATTAATTGAGTTGGATACTGAGAACCAATCATTGACCTTATAATCACCATTGAACTTAGCGGTAGTACGATCAAAATCGGAACCTGTAGAAAGTCCTTGATTGTCCATACGAGACATTGACAAGTAATACCCTCCTCTATCAGAACCTCCAGAAAATGCCAAGTTGTGGCTCTGTAAACCAGCTTTACGCAATAAGGTGTTCTCCCAGTCAGTACCATATCTAAGTAGATCTGCTCTCCCTTCTGTAGTAAGTGGATTCCTTACACCCAAGGCAAGTTCGTAATTCAACTTCTGGGATGCATTCATAAGTGTAAATCCATCATCCACTGCCTCCATCGTACCTATCTGACCAGAATACTCTATATATGAATTATCAGCACTTCCTCTTTTGGTAGTAACCAATACTACACCAGCACTCGCTCTTGCTCCGTATATAGCAGTTGCTGCGGCATCCTTAAGAATCGAAAATTCTGCAATATCACTTGCATTAATCGCACTAAAAACCGTCTGAGGTACTGGTACTCCGTCAACTATAAAAAGCGGATTATTATTACCATTGATAGATGTTAGCCCTCTTACACGTATATATGCATTCGCTCCAGGTTTACCATTGACAGCGGTTACTTCTACACCTGTTGACTTCCCTTGTAACAAGTTATCAATACTTGCTATGTTCAAAGAAGCGACAGCATCTCCACTTACATTGGAAATAGCGGCAACAACATCAGATTTTTTAGTTGTGCCATAACCGACCACAACGATTTCATCTAACAATTGTCCTTCTGCCAATGTCACATCAATATTGCTAATTCCAACAATACTTATTTCCTGTGTTTCATAACCAGTAAAAGAAATAAGCAATGTAGTAGCATTATCTGGAACTGATAGGCTGAAGCTACCATCCAGATCTGTAATTGTTCCTTCAGATGTAGATTTCACAAGGACATTGGCCCCTAATAGTCCAAGTCCATCCTGGTCTACTACTGTTCCCGCTATATCTCTTTGTCCTAACATAAAAGACATCGAAAAAATACTCAGAAATAAAAAAAGTAAAATTCTTTTCATATCGTTTTTTTAATGAAAAATTAAAGTAATTCTTATCATAAAGCCCGCAAAAGTATAGATCCCAATGATCTTTTGATCAAATTTTAAAAGGAAAAGTTAAAAATCAATGAAATTTGGACATCATATTACTACAGAGCAACGCCTGACTCGTCTAAAATGCTGCCAGAATTAAGATAGCATTGTTGTGACAACTAATAATTACTCAATTGTCCTAGTTCTAATCAAAAACGGTTTTATTTTCGAGGCTTTTATTCTAACTTCGATTAAAATAGATCAATATGGGGATTAAGAATTTTTCGATGACAGTGCTTTTTTTTGTGGTAGGTCTTATTACAATACAGGGGCAAAAGAACGAACACATAAGAGTAGGAGATGCGGGAGAGATGCATTTTTGTCCATTTTCTTCAGAAGTATCTGATCATTATGTTCCTGCCCGTAAAACACTGCCGTACAAAAATACCAGTACGCGATTCGAAGTATCTTATTCTGGGGACATCCCTAATGAAGCGGTTATCGCATTTGAAGATGGAGCGCTTTCTGTCATCTCAAATTTAATAAACTCAGAAGTCGTAGTGAGAATAGACGTTTCTTGGGAACAAAGAGAAGAAGGAAATCTCGCCTCTGCGAGTGCTAATGGGTTTTATCAAGGCGGTTTATTAAGTCCAAGACCAGATGAGGTTTTTCCCGTGGCCCTTTATGAAAAGATTGTGAGAACAAACGTCAACGGGGATAATGCGGACATTCTTGTCTTTATAAACTCAGATGTAGATTGGCATTACAATTTTCAATCTTCAAATACAAATGGAAAAATGGACTTTGTAAGTACGATGATCCATGAAGTTTTTCACGGCTTAGGATTTGTTTCCGGTGCTGGTTATAATGAAGAAAACATGGTAGGAGCCTATAATGTTTGGGATGATGCAACGAGGCATGATGTATTTGCTGAGTATATGAGGTCAGGAACACTTCCGCTTGGTCAAATTTCAGATTTTTCTTTAGCCATGGGGCAGGCATTTACCAATAGTAACCTTTTCTTTGAAGATTTAAGTGGAGAGAGGTATGAGTTATATGCGCCATTACTTTATGAAACTGGTTCAAGTGTAAGTCATTTAGATCAATCTCGATATGCGAATACTGAAAGTTCAATGATGACTCCCTCCCTCTCCCCGGGTAAGATAGAAAGAGATCCAGGGGTTGCATTGGACATAATGTTTGATATGGGTTGGGATATGATTCACTTCCTCCATGAAGCGGCCATCGGAAAAGAGGAATTTGACGAAGATCAAAAAATAGAAGTTGAGATAATAGCAGATTCAGATCTTGATCCTAGTTCACTAATGTTTCATTATTCCTTGGACTCTTTTAAAACTAAGATCACCAATCCACTGGAGCTAAACACATCTACTGGCTTATATGAAGCTGTTCTGCCTGCTCCAAATGAAGAAGCGACATACCAATATTATTTTGAGGCTTCTAATAGTCGAAATAGAACGTTAACTGGGCCTGGTAACGCACCTGAGTTTTATTATGATTTTAAATATCTAAAGGACGTAGTCCCACCATTTATATTACATGTGCCAGTTTCCGAACTTAATAGCGAGGAAACGCTACTGCATTTAGAGGCCAATGTTACAGATACACAGTTTGGAGTTGATTCCGTATATGTTGAGTGGACTATCAACGGAGTCCCCCAAGTCGATAAGAGGATGAGTAATAGAGTAGGATTTGATGGAGCATTACTGGATGATGATTATGAGGCTGATTTGATATTTCTAGGTGGCCCGCTTAATGTTGGAGATGTGGTGAGTTATTTCATATTTGCTGTGGATAAGAGCAACCGCGTTAATAAAGGAACTTATCCATTGCGCGGAGGAGCTGTAACAATTAGTGTTAGCCAAGTAGCCGCAGCAGTTGTAAGATATGTTAATGACTTTGAAGAAGTGACGAATGATTTTTCTGGAAACGGATTTAATACCCTCATCTCTTCTGGATTCTTATCAACGGCTATCAATTCTACGCATCCTTATCCTGAAGCAGGAGCCAATAATTTTTTAAATCTAATCTATAGACTCGAAATTCCAATAACTTTGGTTGCTGAAAATCCATTAATAGAATTTGACGAAGTTGTATTGGTTGAACCCGGTGAACCGAACACATCATTTGGCGATGACGATTTTTGGGACTATGTAATAGTTGAAGCTCAAAAATCAGGAACTACAGAATGGATACCATTGCTTGATGGCTATGATTCTGACGCTGATCCAGCATGGAGAAGTAAATACAACTCCTCTCCTCTAACGGCAACAAGCACCCTTTATAAACCTAGGGTAATAGATATAACTAATTCTGGAGATTTTAGTGCTGGAGATAAGATAATAATCAGATTTCGATTGTTCTCAGATCCCGCTGTGAATGCCTGGGGATGGGCTATAGACAACTTGGTTATTCAAGATGTCCAAAGTGCTGTTTCAGATTTTGTGGTTGAGGAAGAAGTAGTCGTCTTCCCGAATCCGAGTAATGAAGATGTTTATTTACAGCTGAAGCTTCTCAAACCAGAAAAGAACCTAAAAGCAGTAATTGTTGATATTCAAGGTCGTGAGGTGATGAGAAGAGATATTGCAACTAAAGGCAGTAATTATATCAAAGAACGATTTGATATTTCCAACCTAAGTGACGGTATATACTTCTTGAATGTATATTTTACCAATGATGATGTCCTTACTCGAAAAATTATAAAGGACTAAGATTTATACGTAAGGCTATAGATAAAACTTAAGGATATGTCCTCTTAAACATATCCTTAATAGGGCAAACGCACCAAAACTATGCTATCAATATATTTAGAAGATATTGAACATTTAATGATGCTCGGAATCTTCGTTTTTTCAAACTGCTTTTGTCTG
>JBLIDB010000068.1:0-21012 GCA_047634015.1 Saprospiraceae bacterium | reverse complement strand
GCAGAAGCCAAGCAAGCTTTTACAAGCTCAGATCAGAACATGGGTTTTGTTTACCCGGATGCAAATCAAGGTGCTCCATGGTACAGATTTAATGATGGTAGAACTGGTGATATTGAATTTCACCCTACTATGAGACAAATCATGACGGATCTAAATGATACGGATAGATTGGCTGTGGCTGATGTGGTTTTTATTACGGATAATGTGACTCCTTTTATAGGGGCAAATATTATTCAAGAATTGATCACTTACCGTGAGATGCAATTCATTATTGCAGAAGCAGATGCTCGTACTGGAGGTACTCAAGAAGGTTATGATGCTTACTTAAGCGGTATCAAAGCTTCATTCGAGCGATATGGTTTAGGAGATGCTGAGTATGATGCTTATGTAGCTCAAGCTGAAGTAGCTCCTGGTGTAGGAAATCTTACATTAGAGCAGGTAATGACTCAAAAATATATTGGTCTTTACTTACAGCCGGAGGTATACAATGACTACCGTCGTACGAACATTCCTAATTTGTCGCCAGTTTCAGGTTCTAACGTTCCCGTTAGATGGCCGATAGCGCAAACAGAGGAATTGTTTAATGCAAATGCTCCAGCACCTGGAAGTATTGATATTTACAATGACAAAGTTGGTTGGAATAGATAATAGTTCCAATTACAGATAATATTGAAAAGGGAATCAGCTTGCTGATTCCCTTTTTTATTTTAAGCTTCTATTGCTCGGCACACATATTGCAGTAATTCACAATATGTCGAACTTCGAAGCATTTCTGAATTACCTTTCCTATGAACGCCACTACTCACCTCATACGGTAACTTCATATAAGAATGATATAGAACAATATACACTATACCTAAAGACCCATGCCGGGTTAGATAACAGTTCTGTAGCGCAGCATATTCACGTGCGTTCTTGGATTGTAGCATTAATGCAAGGAGCGTATACTCCGAAGTCCATTAATCGAAAATTATCGTCCATCAAGAGTTATTACAAGTTTCTCAAAAGGGTAGGGGTGATTACGAGCAATCCTGCTTCTAAGATATCAGGGCCGAAAGTGGCTAAACGATTGCCGGAAGTAGTGCGTAAGGAGGAAATGGAAATCGGACTAAATATAGAGATAGATGTAAATTCTTTTAGGGAAGTGAGAGATCATCTTTTAGTATCCTTGTTTTATGAGACTGGAATGCGTCGCGCAGAGGTCATTTCTTTAAAAGAATCTTCTTATCAAAAAGGTAGGTCCGAACTGCGAGTGATCGGTAAAGGAAATAAAGAACGCATAATTCCCATCTCTCCAGGTATGGAAGGGTTGATAAAGTCATATCTGATACTTAAGCACAATGAACTTGAAGAACCCTCAAATCACCTTTTAGTGACAGATAAGGGCGTTGAAATGTATCCTAAGTTTGTTTATAACAAGATAAATCACTGGATTTCGTCCAATTCGACAATTAAAAAGAGAAGTCCACACATTCTTAGGCATAGTTTTGCAACACATCTTGCAGATGGTGGAGCAGAATTAAATGCAATAAAAGAGCTCTTGGGGCATGCGAATCTTTCTGCTACACAGATATATACGCACAATTCCATTGAGCGTTTAAGAAAGGTTTATGCAACCGCTCACCCTCGAGGAGATAGATAGCATAAAAAAAAAGTAAATCAAGCATTTATATATTGGTAGAAATGTTCTATTTTCGCACTCACTTTGAACAAACGTGTTCTGAAGCAAGAATTTTAAGGGCAAAAATAGCGTTTACAACTCAAGATTTTGAGTAGTCGAAAGTATATAAACGCCGACATAGCTCAGTTGGCCAGAGCAGCTGATTTGTAATCAGCGGGTCGGGGGTTCGAATCCCTCTGTCGGCTCCATTAATTCTATTTTTGAATGGTTGAAATTACAATGTGAAAGTAGTAGTTTAAATACTGCTGTTTTACTGTTAGGGGGTGCGCCGAAGTTGGAGAGACGGGGCAGACTGTAAATCTGTTGCTTAGGCTGAGTAGGTTCGATTCCTACCACCCCCACCATACACATTGTAGATAAAAATTGCGGGAGTAGCTCAGTTGGTAGAGCATCAGCCTTCCAAGCTGAGGGTCGCGGGTTCGAGTCTCGTCTCCCGCTCTATTTTCAACTAGTATTTTGAAAGATGAAATCTTTTTGATGAAGAGGCGTCAACTGCGATTGACGAATGAGTGCGGGCTTAGCATTGATAAGCCAATGTAGCTCAGGGGTAGAGCACTTCCATGGTAAGGAAGGGGTCGGGGGTTCAATTCCCTTCATTGGCTCTTTTTTGAAGATGAAAGAATAGGAGGAAGTATCTAAGAGTACATTCTCATTGTATCGATTGATTTGATGAGGAGTGTGCTGCAAATAGAAATAAAGTCTCACGCAGATGCGTGATCAAATAGATAGTTATTAATTTTTAAATATTTTTAAAACGAATACAAATGGCCAAGGCAACCTTCCAAAGGACCAAACCGCATGTTAACATTGGTACGATCGGTCACGTTGACCACGGTAAGACAACTCTAACAGCTGCAATTACTTATGTACTAGCAGAAATGGGTCTGGCGGAAAAGAAAGACTATGATTCAATTGATGGTGCTCCTGAGGAAAAAGAAAGAGGAATTACTATTAACACCGCACACGTAGAATATGAGACTGAAAAACGTCACTACGCACACGTTGACTGTCCTGGTCACGCGGATTATGTTAAGAACATGGTTACGGGTGCTGCCCAGATGGACGGTGCGATTTTAGTGGTTGCGGCTACTGATGGTCCGATGCCACAAACACGTGAGCATATCTTATTGTGTCGTCAGGTTGGGGTTCCTAAGATTGTTGTATTCATGAACAAGGTTGACTTAGTTGATGATGAAGAGATGTTGGAGCTTGTTGAGATGGAGGTAAGAGAATTATTGGATCAATACGAATTCGGTGGTGACACGGCTTCAGTAATCCAAGGTTCTGCCATTAAAGCATTGGAAGGAACTGAAGAGGGGAAAGCTCAGATCATGGAGCTTATGAATGCGGTAGATAATGACATCCCTGAGCCAGTAAGAGATGTAGATAAGCCTTTTTTAATGCCTATCGAGGATGTATTTTCTATCACAGGTCGTGGAACTGTTGCGACAGGTCGTATCGAGCGTGGTGTGATTAATACAGGTGATCCCGTTGAGATAGTAGGTATGATGGGACCAGAGGAGAAGCCATTGAACTCTGTTGTTACAGGTGTTGAGATGTTTCGTAAGATTTTGGAAAGAGGAGAAGCCGGTGATAACGCAGGTATCCTTTTGAGAGGTATAGAGAAAGAAGCTATTAAGCGTGGTATGGTTATCGTTAAGCCAAAGTCTGTTACGCCTCACTCTCACTTTAAGTGTGAGGTATACGTTCTTGGAAAAGAAGAAGGTGGACGTCACACGCCTTTCTTCAACGGGTACCGTCCACAATTCTACTTTAGAACAACGGATGTAACTGGCGATGTTGCACTTCCTGCAGGAGTAGAGATGGTAATGCCTGGTGATAATGTATCATTAGAAGTGAAGTTAATCAACCCTATTGCAATGGAGAAAGGTCTCCGTTTTGCGATTAGAGAAGGTGGACGAACTGTAGGTGCAGGTCAGGTTACTGAAATTATCGCTTAGTACAGCGCTTATATAAAATACTAAGATGAAAAGAAGCATCCTGTGTGGGTGCTTCTTTTTACATCTTATAGTGTGAACGATTACTCTTTAAAGAAAGAGTGGTTTTATAAAGCCTTTTGAAGGGTTTTGAATTAGGGGAGTAGCTCAATTGGTAGAGCGACGGTCTCCAAAACCGTAGGCCGCGGGTTCGACTCCTGTCTCCCCTGCAATTTTGTAAGGGTAGGGATTATTCTTGCAAACAATAGAAATTTAGTTAGAATGGATAGTGTTCTGTTATACGTAAAGGAAAGTTACAACGAGTTACTGCATAAAGTGACTTGGCCCTCTTTTTCAGATCTGTTGAGTAGTACGACTGTTGTTTTGATAGCTTCGGCTATGATCGCATTTTTGGTATTAATAATGGATGCTATCTCTAAGAATGTATTGAAAACGATATTTGACTTAGGCCTGTAATCTTATAAGAATATGTCAGATAAAAAATGGTTTTCTCTTAGAGTTATAAGTGGTAAGGAGCGAAAAATAAAGGAGCGTATTGAATTAGAGGTCGAAAGATCTAAATGGGGAGAAGTCGTAACGGATGTATTGGTTCCTTCTGAGAAGGTCTACAAGATCCGAAATGGCAAGAAAGTAATCCTTGAGAGAAATATTCTTCCTGGCTATATTTTAGTAGAAGCAGTAGCTGACAAATTTTCATCAGAAATGATACAAGGGATCGCTAAGATTCCTAATGTTATTCATTTTTTGGGTAGAGAGAAGCCGATTCCAATGCAGGAAAGTGAGGCAAATCGAATGCTCGGTAAAGTTGACGAATCTCAAGAAGTAGGAGAGTCAATGATAGAACCATTTATTATCGGAGAATCTATAAAGATTGTAGATGGTCCTTTCAATGAATTTATTGGTGATATAAAAGAAGTCAACGAAGAAAAGAAGAAGTTAAAAGTAATTGTTAAAATATTTGGTCGTGGTACTGAAGTCGAATTGAACTTCATGCAGGTCGAAAAACAATCCTAAAAATGGCTAAAGAAGTCGAAACATACGTAAAACTACAAGTTAGAGGAGGCCAAGCCAATCCTGCTCCTCCAGTTGGTCCTGCACTTGGTGCAAAGGGTCTAAACATCATGGAATTCTGTAAGCGTTTTAATGCGCGTACACAGGAGAGTCAGGGTAAATTATTGCCAGTCGTTATTACGGTATTCAAAGATAAGTCTTTTGAATTTGCAATTAAAACTCCTCCAGCAGCCGTTCAACTATTGGAAGCTGCGAAGCTTAAGAAAGGTTCTCCGGAATCGAATAGAAATAAGGTTGGCTCTGTGACTTGGGACGATGTAAGGGCAATAGCTGAGAATAAAATGGAAGATTTGAATGCTTTTACTATCGAATCTGCAATGAAGATGATGGCTGGAACAGCAAGAAGTATGGGTGTTACCATCAAGGGAACACCACCCTGGGAAAATGCTGAAGCTTAGTTAAATAAGATTTTTATTAAATAATAGGGAGTGATTCCGTTGGTGTCACGATAGGACCTTTAAATATTATAGAATGCCTAAAATTTCAAAAAAGAGAAAGGCTGCTCTTGAAAAATACGATCTCACGCAATCATACTCTATAGAGGATGCGATGGCGATGGTTAAAGAAGTAAATACAGCTAGCTTTGATGCATCTGTTGATTTGCATATTCGTTTAGGAATAGATCCTAAGAAAGCGGATCAAGCATTGAGAGGTACTGTATCATTACCAAATGGTACTGGAAAAGACAAAAAAGTATTGGTTCTCTGTACTCCTGATAAGGAAGCAGAAGCGAAGGAAGCGGGAGCTGACCATGTAGGATTGGATGAATATATCCAGAAAATTCAAGGAGGCTGGACGGACATAGACGTGGTAATTGCTGCTCCGAACGTCATGGCTCAATTGGGTAGAGTAGGACGTATCTTAGGACCAAGAGGTCTTATGCCGAATCCAAAAACTGGTACTGTGACACCTAACGTAGGAGCGGCGGTAAAAGAAGTAAAGAAAGGAAAAATTTCATTTAGAGTAGATAAGTTCGGAATCGTTCATAGTTCTGTAGGGCGTGTGAGTTTTAGTGCTCAACAACTTCACGAAAATGCAATGGAATTACTTGGAACGCTGTCTCGGATGAAGCCAGCAACGGCTAAAGGAGAATATATGCGCACTGTCAATGTGGCCTCGACTATGAGCCCAGGAATAAGTATTGATACAAAATCTATTAAATTCTAAGAGATGACAAGAGCAGATAAATCGACAGCAATAGAATCCTTAAAGCAGGATTTCGAGAATAATAAATTCTTTTATATAGCAGACTCTTCATCGATGAGCGTGGCGGATATCAATAGATTACGTCGCATGTGTTTCGAAAAAGGAGTGCAAGTAAAAGTTGTTAAGAATACTTTGGTTAAGAAGGCTTTGGAGTCATTTCCTGCGGATGCTGGATATGAACCATTGTATGAAGCGCTAAAGGGCCCTTCAACAATCATGTACTCTGAAGCGGCAAGTATTCCTGCTAAGGTTATTAAGGAATTTAGAGGTAAAAAGGAGCGACCTATTTTAAAGGCAGCTTACATAGATACGGATGTATTCTTTGGCGATGACCAACTGGACGCATTGAAGTCACTCAAGTCAAAAGAAGATTTGATAGGTGATATTATTCTAATACTTCAATCACCGATCAAAAATGTGGTGGGATCTCTTCAGTCAGGAGGAAATACCATCTCAGGTTTACTCAAGACGCTCGAAGAGCGTCCTCAATCATAGGCTTCCAAGCATTAATTTATATAAATTTTACGCGCCATTTTATTACATAAAATAGCTTAAAACAAACACAATGGCTGATTTAAAAGAAATCGCAGAGCAGTTAGTAAATCTTACTGTTAAAGACGTTAAGGAACTCGCAGATATACTCAAGGATGAGTATGGTATTGAACCAGCAGCAGCGGCGGTAGCTGTAGCAGCAGGTCCAGGTGCTGGCGGCGGAGAAGAAGTAGAAGAGCAAACAGAATTTGACGTAATATTGAATTCTGCAGGTGCTGCAAAACTTGCCGTAGTTAAGGCGGTAAAGAATCTATTAGGAATTGGTCTTAAAGATGCCAAGGCCTTAGTAGATGGTGCTCCAGGAGCTATCAAAGAAGGAGTTCCTAAAGAAGAAGCAGAATCAATCAAAGCAGCCTTAACAGAGGCAGGTGCGGAGGTAGAATTAAAGTAATTCAACCACAAGCATCTATGATAGATCTTCTTTCTTAGATACTAGATAAATGGCTTAGTCAAAACATTGTTTTGACTAAGCCTTTTGTCGTTTTGAAAATGCCAAAGGGCTCATTAAGAAGTAAGCGAACCTTGCTTCTGTAAATATTAAAACTTAAGTATATGTCAGACAACGGTATTTCGACTTTTACTACTCCTCCAAGGATCAACTTTGGAAAAATAAAATTGCCGTCGAGCTATCCAGATTTGCTGGAAATCCAACTCAAGGGATTCCACGAATTCTTTCAGCTCGAGACAACTCCTGAAAACAGAATGTTCGAAGGATTGTATCGCGTGTTTCAGGAGAATTTCCCGATAACAGATGCAAGAAATATTTTTGTACTTGAGTTTTTAGATTATTTTATAGATCCACCTCGCTACGCGATAGAAGAGTGTATGCAGCGTGGACTAACTTATAGTGTTCCACTAAAGGCTAAGTTGAGACTCTCATGTAATGATGAGGAGCACGTAGATTTCCAGACAATCGTCCAGGATGTATTCTTAGGAAACATTCCTTACATGACACCAAAGGGAACCTTCGTTGTAAATGGCGCTGAAAGAGTAATCGTCTCTCAACTACATAGATCTCCAGGAGTGTTCTTTAGTCAGACTTTCCACCCTAATGGAACAAAGATATATTCCGCAAGAGTAATACCATTCAAGGGAGCTTGGATGGAATTTGCTACGGATATCAATAACGTGATGTTTACATACATCGATCGTAAAAAGAAATTCCCAGTAACAACTTTATTGCGTTCGATTGGATTTGATTCTGATAAGGATATATTAAATCTATTCGGACTTTCAGAGGAGATTGAGTCTACTGCAGTTAACTTGAAAAAGTCAATTGGAAGAAAATTAGCTGCGAGAGTATTGCGCAGATGGACGGAGGATTTCGTTGATGAAGATACAGGGGAGGTTGTAACAATAGAACGTAATGAGATTATTCTCGAGCGTGATATTGTATTAGATGAAGAGAATATAAAGTTGATAGATGAGGCGGCTGTAGAAACTATTATTCTGCAGAGAGATGACATAGATGAAGATTATTCTATCATTTATAATACGCTACAGAAGGATCCTTCAAGTTCAGAAATAGAAGCAGTACAGCATATATATCGTCAACTAAGAGGGACAGATCCTCCTGATGAAGAAACAGCTCGTGGTATTATAGATAAGTTATTCTTCTCAGATAAGAGATACAACTTAGGAGAGGTAGGGCGATATAAGATCAACCGAAAATTAGTCGTTGATGTTTCTGATGAAACATTAGTACTTACCAAAGAAGATATTCTTGCGATAGTAAAGTATTTAGTATCACTAATCAACCAAAAGGCTGAATTGGATGATATTGATCACTTAAGTAATCGCCGAGTAAGAACTGTGGGAGAGCAATTATATGCTCAGTTTGGTGTCGGACTTGCGAGAATGGCTCGTACGATCCGAGAGCGAATGAATGTTCGAGATAATGAGGTATTTACTCCGGTTGATTTAATTAATGCGAGGACCTTATCGTCTGTGATTAATTCATTTTTCGGAACATCTCAACTTTCGCAATTCTTAGATCAAACTAATCCATTGTCAGAGATCACGCATAAACGTCGTATCTCAGCATTAGGACCCGGCGGTTTATCGAGGGAAAGAGCAGGATTTGAGGTGCGTGATGTTCACTATTCTCACTATGGTCGTCTTTGTACGATTGAGACACCGGAAGGACCGAATATTGGATTGATTTCTACCCTATGCGTTCACGCGAAAGTGAATAAGATGGGATTCTTAGAAACGCCTTATAGAGAGGTGGTTAATGGGAAGGTTGATGTCGAAGGAGAGGTAAAGTACTTATCTGCAGAGGGAGAAGATTTTAAAAAGATCGCTCAAGCAAATGCTGGATTGGCGGAAGAAGGTGCTTTCGTATCAGATCGGGTGAAGTGTCGTGAGCATGGTGACTTCCCAGTATTGGCTCCTGAGGAGATAGAATATATGGATGTAGCACCAAACCAGATTGTTGGTGTCTCAGCATCATTAATTCCTTTCTTAGAGAATGATGATGCTAACCGTGCCCTGATGGGATCGAATATGCAGCGTCAAGCAGTGCCTTTGATCAAGCCTAGTTCTCCGATTGTAGGAACTGGTATTGAAGCCAAAGTCGCACAGGATAGCCGAATGTTAATAAATGCAGAAGGCGAAGGAGTTGTAGAATATGTGGATGCTAATGAAATCATTATCAACTACGATCGTACTGAAGAGCAAGAATTGGTATCATTTGATGATTCCGTTAAGAAGTATAACTTGATAAAGTTCAGAAGAACGAATCAAGGTACTTGTATAAACTTGAAGCCTATTGTAAAGAAGGGTGATAGAGTACATAAAGGAAGTTTGCTTTGTGATGGCTACGCTACTGAAAAAGGAGAGTTGGCTTTAGGACAGAACCTGAAGGTGGCCTTTATGCCTTGGAAGGGATACAACTTTGAGGATGCAATCGTACTTTCTGAGCGTGTAGTAAAAGAAGACGTCTTTACATCTATTCATATAGAGAGTTTTGATCTTGATGTTCGTGACACGAAATTAGGAGAAGAAGAATTGACAAATGATATCCCGAATGTTTCTGAAGAAGGAACGAAGGACCTTGATGAGAATGGTATTATCAGAACAGGTGCGTGGGTAAAAGAAGGGGACATTTTGATCGGAAAGATTACTCCAAAAGGAGAATCAGATCCTACTCCAGAAGAAAAGCTTCTTAGAGCCATATTTGGTGATAAAGCTGGTGATGTCAAAGATGCGTCGTTGAAGGCTAAGCCATCTACGAAAGGTATTATTATAGACAAGCAGTTATTTGCAAGAGCTAAGAAAGATAAGTACCAAAAAGTTCAAGAAAAAGAATTGCTCTCAAAGCTAGAAGATCGTCACATGGTGGCACTTAATGAGCTTAAGACAATCTTGATTGATAAGTTATTGGCGCTTCTTGAAAAGAAGAACTCTAACGGAGTTCGTAATATCTATAATGAAGTATTAATTGCTAAGAGCACCAAGTTCAATGGCAAAGTACTTAAGAGCTTAGACTTCGGTCAAGTAGATTATAGTGGCTGGACAGATGATGAGTCGATCAATAGGTCTATTGGTAGATTGTTACATAACTATACTATCAAGGTTAATAACGAGATCGGTCGATATAAGAGAGAGAAGTTCAATATTAGTATTGGAGATGAGCTTCCAGCAGGTGTATTGAAATTGGCCAAAGTCTATATGGCTAAGAAGCGTAAACTGAAGGTTGGTGATAAGCTTGCAGGACGTCACGGTAACAAGGGAATTGTTGCCCTTATCGTACGTGAAGAAGATATGCCATTCTTAGAAGATGGAACTCCAGTAGATATCGTATTGAATCCACTGGGTGTACCTTCAAGGATGAATATTGGACAGATATTCGAGACAGTACTTGGATGGTCTGGCGAGAAGCTCGGCACTAAATTTGCATCGCCGATTTTTGATGGTGCTTCTATTCACGAGATAGATGAATATGTCCAGAAAGCAGGCTTGCCGGAATTGGGTCAGACTTATTTATATGATGGTGAGACAGGAGATAGATTCCACCAACAGGCAACTGTAGGAATCATCTACATGATCAAGTTATCGCACATGGTTGATGACAAGATGCATGCTCGTTCTATCGGACCGTATTCATTGATAACACAACAACCATTGGGTGGTAAAGCTCAGTTTGGAGGTCAGCGTTTTGGTGAGATGGAAGTTTGGGCACTTGAGGCCTTTGGAGCTTCTAATATATTGCGTGAGTTGCTTACGCTTAAGTCTGATGATATCGTAGGTCGGGCAAAGACTTACGAAGCCATCGTTAAGGGTGAAAACTTGCCTGAACCGAATATTCCAGAATCATTCAATGTATTGATTCATGAATTGAGAGGTTTAGCATTAGATATCAAATTTGATTAATCGGGAGCGTTTCCTTAAAAAGAGAAAACAATATGTCATATAACAAGTATGTAGGCAGACAAACAAATTCTGATTTTAACTCTATTACTATATGTCTTACATCTCCCGATGATATCTTAGAGAGATCATTTGGAGAAGTGCTGAAGCCGGAGACGATAAATTATCGCTCTTACAAGCCAGAGAGAGACGGGCTTTTCTGTGAGCGAATATTCGGTCCTGTTAAGGATTTTGAGTGCTACTGTGGCAAGTATAAAAGGATCCGCTATAAAGGGATCGTCTGTGATCGTTGTGGTGTCGAAGTAACAGAAAAGAAAGTGCGTAGAGAGCGTATGGGGCACATTAAGTTGGTCGTACCTGTAGTTCATATATGGTTCTTCAAGTCTCTTCCTAATAAGATCGGATACCTTTTGGGATTATCATCTAAGAACTTAGAGTCGATAATCTATTATGAGCGTTATGTTGTTATTCAACCAGGTGCGAAAGAAGGTGAAATCGAAAAAATGGCACTTCTTACAGAAGAAGAGTATTTCGAAGTTCTTGATACTTTGCCTCAGGACAATCATTTATTAGATGACTCTGATCCTCAGAAATTTATCGCTAAGATGGGTGCTGATGGAGTAAAAGGCTTATTGGAGAGATTAGATCTAGATCAGTCTTCTTACGATCTTAGACATCAAGCTGCTACAGAGACTTCACAGCAGCGAAAGTCGGAAGCATTGAAGCGTCTAAGAGTTGTAGAAGCTTTCCGTGAAGGAAATACAAGAGTTGAGAATAAGCCGGAGTGGACAGTAATTGAGTATTTGCCAGTTATTCCGCCAGAATTGAGACCATTGGTTCCATTAGATGGTGGACGATTTGCGAGTTCAGATCTTAATGACTTATATCGTAGAGTAATCATAAGAAATAACCGTCTTAAGCGACTTCTCGAAATCAAAGCGCCGGAAGTAATCTTGCGTAATGAGAAAAGAATGCTTCAAGAGGCGGTAGATTCATTATTTGACAATAGTCGAAAATCTAATGCTGTAAAAGCGGAAGGAGGTCGATCACTGAAGTCATTGAGTGATATCCTTAAAGGAAAGCAAGGTAGATTCCGTCAGAATCTATTAGGAAAGCGTGTGGATTATTCTGGACGTTCTGTAATCGTTGTAGGTCCCTACCTAAAGCTTCACGAATGTGGATTGCCGAAAGGAATGGCTTCTGAATTGTTCAAGCCTTTTATCATTCGTAAGTTGATAGAGAGAGGTATTGTCAAAACAGTTAAGTCAGCGAAGAAATTAGTGGATCGTAAAGATCCTGTAATCTGGGAGATATTGGAAGGAATCCTTAAAGGACACCCTATCATGTTGAACAGAGCCCCGACGCTTCACAGGTTGTCAATTCAAGCTTTTCAGCCGAAATTGGTTGAAGGAAAAGCAATCAGATTGCACCCATTAGTATGTGGAGCCTTTAATGCGGATTTTGATGGTGATCAAATGGCGGTTCACGTTCCTTTGAGTCAAGGAGCGATCCTGGAAGCACAGCTTTTGATGCTTTCTGCTCATAATATGTTGAATCCTCAGAACGGGTCACCTATAACATTACCTTCTCAGGATATGGTACTTGGTTTGTACTATATTACTAAAGGTAAGGTTGGTGAGAAGAAAGAGCAATTATCAAGATTCTACTCCGAGGAAGAAGTACATATTGCTTATAATGAAGGTCAAGTAGATCTTCATGAAGCGATTAATGTGAAGGTGAGTGTCGAGAACGAATTGGGCCATATGGTCAAGGAAAGAATCGATACTACAGTAGGTCGTGTAATATTTAATGGCTCTGTACCTGAGGGAATACCATTTGTAAATATCCTTCTTACGAAGAAGAATCTTAAGAATGTAATTAGTAATGTTATTGAGAGAACAAACTTCGCAGTTGCGGCTCAGTTCTTAGATAACATGAAAGATATGGGTTTCAAATGGGCCTTCAAAGGTGGATTGTCTTTCAACTTAGGAGATCTTATTACACCTACTATCAAGGAGAATACGCTTGTAGAAGCTCAGACTGAAGTAGAAGAGGTTTGGGACAACTATAATATGGGACTTATTACAGCAAATGAGCGCTATAATCAAGTAATTGATAAGTGGACTTTTGCGGATAATAAGATTACTGACAATCTTATGGTTGAGTTAGCAGAACACAAAGGAGGATTCAACTCAGTATTTATGATGTTGGATTCTGGAGCCCGTGGTAGTAAGCAGCAGATCAAGCAGCTTTGTGGGTTAAGAGGGTTGATGGCTAAGCCGCGAAAATCTGGTGATACGGGTGGAGCGATTATTGAAAACCCAATTCTTGCGAATTTCGTAGATGGACTTTCAGTACTTGAATACTTTATATCTACTCACGGTGCGCGTAAAGGTCTTGCCGATACAGCACTGAAGACTGCGGATGCGGGTTATCTGACACGTAGATTAGTGGATGTCTCACAGGATGTTATCATAATCGAACAAGATTGTAATACACTTAGAGGTATCGAAACAACTGCCTTATTTGATAATGATAAGAAGATCGAGAATCTCGCTCCTCGTATCATTGGTAGATATGCACTTAATGATGTGCTTCATCCTGAGACGGAAGAGGTAATATTGGAGTCTGGTGAATATATCAGTTCTCTCGTAGGTCAAAAAATAGAAGACCTCGGTATAGAGGCGGTTATGATCAGATCAGTATTGACATGTGAGACTAAGAAAGGAGTATGTTCTAAGTGCTATGGTAAGAACCTTGCCACAGGACGTATCTCTGAAAGAGGAGATGCTGTAGGTGTTATTGCTGCACAGAGTATTGGTGAGCCGGGAACACAGCTTACACTTCGTACTTTCCACGTGGGTGGTATCGCATCAGTAAGCAAGACTGAATCACAATTAGTAGCAAAGCACGATGGTAATCTTGAATTTGATAATGTATCTACTACCACGTATAGGGAAGGAGATAAGGAGTCAGATGTGGTATTATCAAGATCTGGTGAGTTACGAATTTTAGATCCTGAATCTAAGAAAATCTTGGCCAACTTGCATATCCCTTACGGTTCTACTTTATTCATTAAGGGCAAGCGTAAGATTAAAAAGGGAGATGTAATCTGTGAATGGGATCCATTTAACGCAGTTATTGTTTCAGAATTCCAAGGAGTTGTTCAATACGATGATTTGGAAGAAGGGGTAACCTTCCGTTCAGAGCGCGATGATCAGACTGGAAATGTCGAGAAAGTGGTGATTCCTTCTAAGAGGAAGAAAGCCATTCCTGCGATGAGTGTATTAGATGAAAGTGGTGAAGTACTCAAGAGTTATACACTTCCTGTAGGATCATTGATCCAAACGGAAAATGGAGATAGCGTTGAGGCTGGACAGAGGATGGTTAAGATACCTCGTAAGCAAGGTGGAGTTCAGGATATTACTGGTGGTCTTCCACGTGTAACGGAATTATTTGAAGCTCGTAATCCTTCTAATCCAGCAGTAACTGCTGAGATTGATGGTATTGTTAAGCTTGGTAAGTTGAAACGTGGAAATAGAGAAATCTTCGTAGAAGATGAGAAGACAGGCCAACAGCGTAAATATCTTGTGAAGCTATCTAAGCACCTATTAGTGCAAGAAGGTGACTTCGTAAGAGCTGGTACTCACTTATCTGATGGAGCAACGTCACCGATTGATATATTGAATATCTCTGGACCATTTGCTGTACAAACGTACATTGTAAATGGAATTCAAGAAGTATATAGATCTCAAGGTATTGGTATTAATGATAAGCACATTGAGGTAATCGTACGTCAGATGATGCGTAGAGTTCTTATCGAAGATCCAGGTGATACTAATTTCTTAGAAGGTGAAGCTGTTGAGAAATATGATTTCTTAGAGCAGAATGATTTTATCTATGATAAAAAAGTCATTCTCGGATCTGGAGATTCTAATAAGCTTAAGCCAGGTCAAATTACGAGTGTAAGACAGATCCGTGAGGAGAACTCTTACCTCAGGCGAAATGATCTTAAGCCTGTAGAATTTAGAGATGCGGTATCTGCGATATCAAGTCCTTTGTTACAAGGTATTACAAAGTCATCTTTGGGAACTGCGAGTTGGATTTCAGCAGCATCATTCCAAGAGACGACAAAAGTACTTAGTACGGCAGCGATAGGAGCGAAGCGTGATGGCCTTGAAGGTCTTAAGGAGAATGTTATTGTAGGTAAGAATATTCCTGCAGGAACTGGACTTAAGAAGTACAATAATATGTCTGTAACTTTAAAAGAATCTGCTCTCGAGCCAGCAGAAGTGATAGAGTAATAGCCGAAAGGTTTGAAAATAGTAAGGGAGCATAATCATTGATTGTGCTCCCTTTTTTATTAGGCAGTTATTTTATGGATTTTATGAATTATAGAATCTATTGCCAGCCGAATATAAATTATACACCTATAGATATTCTTCTACTCAGAGCCTCGGCAGATCGCTTTAGTTACTACAGAACGTAACATTGTTCCAATTCTGAAGAGAAACTGCTCCAGTGTAGTTGTTTTAGGCCTGTCTATCTTTCATTATGAAATAGCGTAGAAAACTATAATACGGATTCAAAATTTTGACCTATTTGATTAAGACTTTGATTGTAAGTCGATTGCCCTGTACTTAAGTTTGGAGATCAGCTTTTCTGTGTCTTCCTATAAGACGGTTTTAATATACCTTGGCTACGTTCAGTATTCTACATTACAATGTCAGAGGATGCTTAGGATAACATACCGAATGGTTATTAGAGGAACGCTTTCTCTTCAATAGTGGAATAGAAGACTTGAAAAGAGGTCTCTTGAAGAAGCAGGCTTGAAACTAAGACACATATTCCATATAGAGAATACAGAACTGTCAATTCCCTAAGTATAGATATCTTGATGTATTCCTATATCACATCAAAGTATTTAGCCCTTCAGAACAGATACATTTCTGATTACAAGAAGTCTTTTTAAATCTTAAAACCTACAGTTACAGATAGTGTTCCAAAAGAACTCTTGTTATCTATCACCTGCTCGAATTGAGGATTGGATAATGTATATGGACTGTAATCTCGATTAATACTTCTATAAGAGTAAGCAGCATCGAGGTAGATAGAATTAGCTCTGATTCCTATCCCTGCGCTATATCCCAAGTCTGGATTTAAAGTAGCTGTATTCTTATATGGACTTCCTTGCATTGTCCCTCCTACTCGAACACGCAAGAATTTATATGCTATTTCTGTTCCAAGTCGAAAATTAATGGCAGATGCAGCTACCGCCTTCGCCTCTTGCGTTACCTCTTCCAGATATGCTTCATCACTAAGATTACCTTCGGGACTGAGTGAATAGCTAACACTGTTATAATTAACATATTCTGCATCAGCACTTACGAACCCTCTAAGATCTCCTACCTTATAAAGCGTACTTACGCCTGCTAATGCCCTCCACGGTGTTGTAGCTTGATAATCAAAAGGTATAGATTCCCCACTGGTACCAATACCTGTTGTCGTAGTACCGTCATCAGTATAGTTATAATCAATATCGGTTCGATAGTTATCGGTTATTGCATAAACGGTCGGAGAATGTAATGCGATTCCAAGTCTTAATTTTGGCGTTATTTTGTAGATCAATCCTGCTTTAATATTGACGCCAGCTCCTGACAAATCTAAGCTTTGATTATATACCATACTATTGAAGAATTCAACATTGTCAGCGTCATCTACCTCTTCATATCTTTTTACTTCACTATAGCTTACGATTGGAATTCCCAAAGTAGCACCCCATGAAAATTTGTTCTTTATGTTTGAAGCCACTGTGATAAAAAGCTCATTGATAGAACCTGTTCTTTCGACACTTTCGCTTCTTGAGACAATCTCATCAAAAGTTACAAAGTCTGAGTAATATTCCCCAGGTACATCAGTCTCTAAAAGGACATTAGCATCTAATGCTGGTCCAGCTTCAAAAAAACCAAGCTCATCAAGCCTTCTGCCTTGAGCTAACTCACGGAATCTCTCGACTCTAGTTCCTGCTGTTGTTCCCTCATATTGGAAGAAGTCATGGAAAGAAGCCAGTTGATTCATCCCCAAGGCTATATTCATTGTCTTTACATCAAAGTCAACGGGATTCGAGGTGAATACTCCAGCCGCTGTAGCAAGTTGGAGTTTTTGATCTGACCCCGAAAGAGTATTTCCACCTAAGCTTGCATCAGATGAATTGTTGACGTAATTGCCGCCAAGCACTATTTCGGATTTTCGAAACTCGGCTATACCTGCGGGGTTGATATTTGCTACTGATATATCTGCACCTAATGAGCCAAAGGCACCCCCTACACCCGCTGATCTCGCTGAGTTTATATATTGATTCTGAGATAGTCTAAGAAGATCGTCGACAGTTTGTGCAATTACCGAACTAAGAATCATAAAAAGAGACAATACAAGTAGGATACGAGTCAACATATAAGAATGGATTTGAAACTTTAAAATACAAAGGTTATGGCAGGTAATATGGCCAGAATCGGGGTAAATTAAAAATGGGTGATTGCTAAGCGACCACCCATTTATTTATCCTTATTGAACTATTACTTTCTAAGAACCTCTTTTTGAAGAAGAAGAAGAACTTCTTGTTACTGAACTACTACGAGAAGGAGATGCAGATCTTGTAGCTGAACTACTTCTCGATACTGACCTACTTGGTGTAGAGACAGATCTTGTTGCTCTTGATGAATTAGAAGGTCTGAATGTTCTACTGGTTCCAGTACTTCTTGATGTTGCTCTTGAACTGCGACTCGTTGCTCTACTTGATGTCGCTCTTGAAGATCGGCTTGTTCCTCTTGTAGAATTTGCCTTGTTTGTGCTTGTTTTTCCACGAGCACTGCTTACAGCTCTTGTAGATGTTCCTCTTACTGATGAACCAACACGACTTGATGTTCTTGCTGAAGAAACTCTTGCCGCAGCTGCACTTGCACTTACATTATTATTGATGACAGTATTATTTATACCTCTTGCTTGCGAGTTGAAAGGTGGACAGTACGCTGCACCGCCGAAAGAATTTCCGAAACCTCCGCCGTAGAAACCACCTCCTCCAAAAGAAGAGTAAGGATTGCCGAAGCCATTACGTCCATAGTTACCGAAAGAATTTCCTATGAAAATATTATTCGTTATGCCAAAAGGAGATACTCTTCCAAATCTATTGTTAGAGAATCTATTAAAACCGTATGGGTTATAAAGACTATTAAAGCCACCTGTATATCCTAAATTGAAAGCTGAATATCTGTAATTGTTAAATCTATTAGTATAACTGAATGCATCCACATCGTAATCGTTATCGCGATAAGAGAGATATTCGTCATAGTCATCTTCATCATACGAGTAATCTGGCGCTACTTCATCATAAGACGCATCGTCAAATTCAGTGTAAGCGATATCATCGTCAGCTTCTACAGAATAGGTAGCATCGGAATCATTAAAGTAAAGATCATCGAATTGTGCAGATAAATGCGCAGTAATGAGCATCATCATGAGAAGATAGAGTGAGGATAAAAGTATTTTTTTCATGGTAGTAATTTTTAGTTCATTAAGTATGTCTCTTTGACACCCCTAAGGTAAGTCATAAAGATAGTGCATTCAGTTAATAATTGTTTAAATGACTTCCTTAACATATGTTAATAACATTGAAACAACCGGCCTGCTGCACTTTTGCATACACTCTTATGACGTTAAAACGTCTGGAGTAGGGTCTATGTTTATTAATATTATAGCTTTTTTAACATATATTTTCAATTAGAATGTCGATGATAATTGTGTAGATCACAAATACTTTACTTTTGTGACTCTTATGGAAGTGATTTACTGAAGTAAACAAGATGACTACGAACAAATCAATGACAGCCAGATACTTGCTTGATCGGCAGGCGGGCTTCAGCTCTTTTTATTTTCATAGCTATGGCTATGCAAGGAAGGAAGATCTTTGTCTTGACTATCAAGCAGTTATTCTCGTCAATCGGACCAATTCTTAAATCACTTCATGAATTAAATATTATGGCCAAGGAAATTACATCAAGAGGGGAGGACTACTCTAAGTGGTACTTAGATATAGTGAAGAAAGCAGGATTGGCAGATAATTCCGCCGTTAAAGGTTGTATGGTTATCAAGCCCACTGGATTTGCTATTTGGGAGAAGATGAAGGAGCAGTTGGATCGCATGTTCAAAGAAACCGGGCATGTAAATGCATATTTTCCACTGTTTATACCTAAAAGCTTCTTAAGTAAGGAAGCGGATCATGTCAAAGGATTTGCGAAGGAGTGCGCAGTCGTTACTCATTATAGATTAATGAATAATCCTGACGGCAGCGGTGTTGTTGTCGATCCAACGGCCAAGCTGGAGGAAGAACTTATAGTACGTCCTACATCAGAGACCATAATCTGGAATACCTATAGGGATTGGGTGAAGTCTTATCGTGATCTACCATTATTGATAAATCAATGGGCAAATGTAGTGCGATGGGAATTGAGAACAAGACCTTTTCTGAGGACTACAGAGTTCCTTTGGCAAGAAGGACATACGGCGCATGCTACTAAATATGAGGCTATTGAAGAAGCTGCATTAATTCATGAAGTGTATGCGAGATTTGCAGAAGACTATATGGCCATGCCGGTGATTAAGGGAGCTAAGACTGCCAATGAGCGTTTTGCTGGTGCAGTTGAGACCTATACTATTGAAGCATTGATGCAAGATGGAAAAGCATTACAAGCAGGAACGTCACATTTCTTAGGGCAGAATTTTGCGAAAGCATTTGATGTCAAATACGCAAATGACAAAAACGAAGAAGAATTTGTTTGGGCTACTTCATGGGGTGTTAGTACTAGACTGGTAGGCGGGTTAATTATGACGCATTCAGATGATGATGGACTAGTACTTCCTCCTAAACTTGCTCCGATTCAAGTTGTTATTGTTCCTATTCCGAAACCATCGACATCTATTTTGGAAGTTGCAGAAAAAATTGAGAAAGAGCTAAAGGCTGCTGGAGTCTCGGTAAAAATAGATCGCGATGAAAAGAAACGTCCAGGTTTCAAGTTCGCTCAGTATGAGATGGAAGGAATTCCGGTTAGGATAGGCATAGGTCAGCGAGATTTGGACAAAGGTGTGGTAGAAGTGGCAAGAAGGGATGAAAAGACTAAAGAGCAAATAGGACTAGATGGAGTAGGCGCTTATGTAGTTCAACTCTTGGATGATATACAATCTAACTTATTCAATCGTGCCAAAGCACACAGGAAAGAGCATACTACCGAAGCGAACTCTATAGATGAATTTCAGGAAATTCTTGATAGTAAGGGTGGATTTATATCCGCTCATTGGGATGGGACAACAGCATCGGAGCTTAAAATAAAGGGACTAACTAAGGCTACTATAAGATGTATCCCTAATGATAACCCTCAAGAAGATGGAAAAGATATGATATCTGGCCAACCATCGAAGGAAAGGGTGTTGTTTGCCAAAGCATACTAATAAAATTCGACCTATTGATCTGCTGAATAAACGCTTTAGTTCATTTTTTTTTTGAAATATCTATATTCTGAGTAGATATTCACCACTTATTGTACCCTATCGTTAACCCTTATCTATTTGGTTGAAAAAGTATTACATATATAAATTTCATATAGATTTTTTTATTTTCGTTCCTGTTAATGTCTACCCGACCAGATAAGTAAAGTGAATTGTTGCACATTCATGTTGGATGCGAGTAAATAATTGCGATGGCTACAAATATCAAACTAGTTCAATTGGGGTTTATATCAGCCCTGTTTTTCGTTTTAGGCTTTTCGCCAACTTCCCAGATCCAAGGACAATCGGCTATTGGCCAATGTACTGGAGTCGTGAATGAGAATAACTTCACCATTTTAGTAGATGGTTCAGGAGCAATTGGAAGTTACGGATCAAGATGAAAAGTTAGGAGGTTATGCATAAATCTTAGCTAATCGATAGAGAAAGAATTCGACATTAACAACTCCTCTGAATTGTCTTCTAAGGCCTTTCACTTTAGCCTTAAAGGATTCTGCAGATGCGTTGGTACTTCGATTATTGAAGTAGTTGAGGATGTGATTATAATGGCTCTTTATTGTATTTGCTATTGTATAAAATGATTTAAACCCTGATGCTTCTACGTCATTATACCATAGT
>JBLIDB010000067.1:0-21322 GCA_047634015.1 Saprospiraceae bacterium | reverse complement strand
AATTGTAGTTTTTGTATGTAATAATGAATATCTATGCCTGAGGCATGATTAGGATAATATCACAAGGATGTCATCTTCTCTCATGATTAAATAATCATGACCTTCGTGATTTAATTCTTGTCCAGCGTACTTACCATATAGAACAGAATCTCCGACAGCAACAGTCATAGATACATCGTCCTTTCCTGGTCCAACAGCAATTATTTCTCCTCTTTGAGGCTTTTCTTTTGCAGTATCAGGAATAATAATTCCACCACTCGTTTTTTCTTCTGCGGGAGCCGGCTTTACGACCACCCTATCATTAATAGGTCTAAAACTCATAGTCTTATAAATTTAAAGGTTCTTATTGTTAAATGAATTAAGTTAATTTGATGTGACATATATATCACTGATTGTGCCAGACCTTGCCAAACTGACATATTTGCCGAACTAGCCATTACCTATGCCTCAATCATCCCCATTCTGACATATTAATAGACTAATAAATGACAATAGGTCAGACACTTTTGGTCCCATAATTACCAAAATCAACCTTTGTTAATAGGAAAGAAGTGTTACAGATTGCGTCAATACAGCGAGTAGTTGAATTTTTAATAATATGTATGATTTCCCGGCTATTTGAAATCGAGGTTTTATATCAATGAACAATGGTTTTATTTGCACCGGACCACAGCTTATGATCGTCCATAAGTATTTAATGGTTTTCTTCTCGACTAAAAAACAATATCCACCTTCTGGTAGTTATCTTTTCATAATAAAGAGTTCTAATCTATATGTCAAATACCGAAAAAATAAAGATTGATATTGTTTCCGATGTTGCTTGTCCTTGGTGTTATGTAGGAAAGCGAAGACTTGAGTCGGCCATAGCAGAATGGAATGGAGTACCTGTAGAGATCGAGTGGCATCCTTTTCAGTTAGATCCTACCATACCTGCAGAAGGTATGTCCCGAAAGAATTATTTGATCAATAAATTTGGGAGTATTGAGCGCATCCAGCCGATGATAGACAATCTTGAGGCAGTTGGTAAAGAGTTAGGTATCGCATTTGATTTTGGGAAGGATTCCACTTCCATAAATACACTTCCGCTTCATCAGTTACTGCATGTGGCTGGAGAAGAAGGTTTTAAAGACGCTCTGAAGGAAAGGTTTTTAAAAGCTTATTTTGAAGAGAACCTAAGACTCAATGATATCGAAGTGCTTGCATCTATTATGTCAGCATATGGTTGGTCCAGAGAAAAAGTAGAGCAAACCATAGCTGATCAAGATATTGCGGATAAAGTACAGAGTCAGATCGCTTACTATCAACAAAGAGGCGTATCCGGAGTACCCTTTTTCGTAATCAATGATACCTACGGCGTTAGCGGTGCTCAACCAAAAGAAGCTTTTCTTAACGCCTTTGCTTCAGCAGTTCCACAAGCCCATATTGAGGAAGGGGTTTCGTGCGATCCAGAGACAGGGGTATGTTAATCACTGAACATATTCTAAGTATAATGTAATCTCATATCTCCAAATTCTCAATTTGACTTTGCGGCCACCATTGCTTTTTATAAAAAGCCACTCATTATACCAAGAGATGGACATCAAGTCACTGTAAAAGGGGTAAGAATCAGATTCATCTAATACGCCCTCCTAACTTTACTAAATAATAGAAACAGGAAAAAGTATAGAATTACCCTTGAGACTCAAGAGGAATAGAACCTCCCAATGCACCACCAGTTTGTGAATTCACGATAACTGCTGTAATAATGCAAAGTACGAATAGCGTAATTGCTAATCCCCATGTGATCTTTTCAATAAGATCTGTAGACTTGGCAGCACCAAACATTTGGTTAGCACCTCCTCCACCAAAAGTAGAATCCAATCCACCTCCTTTAGGATTTTGAATAAGGACAACAAGCATCAATAAGATGCAGATAAGTGCGATAAGAATAGTCATAGCTGGTATCATAGTCCTTGTATCTTTTGAATTTGGGCCGCAAAGAAACCACTTTTTTTAGGATATTTCAAGGATAATTGCTCGTACATTGCAATTGCCCGACTTGAATGTCCCTGCTGGGCTAATAATTCCGCCAAAGTTTCTGAAGTAATATCTTGATGGCCATCTAAAATACTACCTCCGATTTCATCGTCTGAGTCGGCTCGCGCTACCTTTCGAAGCCCTAATAACCATTGACTGAAATCACTCAATTCATTTTCGTCTTCTCCTGCTATTTTAGTTTCTTCAACCTCCATTATATCTTCTTGAGGGGCAATCTTCTCTTCGATTATATCAGAAGAGCTATCCAGAAAACTTGTCGCTTCCTCATTTAAATTCGAAGCCTCTATGGAGTCATTCCCTTCAAATTCTGATGTAGATATCTTCGCAGTTTCAACAGAATAAGTATGAGAAACATCCGATTTAGAAGCATCTGCGCCAAGTTTATGCAGCGTTCTACTAAGTCTATCTGGGTTTGGGCTATATAAGGTTGCTTTTTGTAAAATCTCCCTTGACTCTGGTGTGCGTTCCTCCTGTACGACTTTCATCGCCAATAATTGATGGATAATAGCGGCATAAGGAACCTCTTCAGCCCAAAACTCAAGCTGCTCGATAGAGATCTCAGACAAGAGTCTGGGATTATCAAGGTATTCTCTTATGGTTCTTCTCTTTTCCAATTTATACTACCAATTCGTAAATGCTCTTGTAAATATATCCTGTAATATTTGTTCAAATATATTGTCTATTAGCTCATCTTGCACATCATCAAGGTTTTGATCATTCTCAAAATCTTCAAAAAAGGAGAAAGACTGCGACCAATCATCTTCTTCATCCAAATTATTCACGTAACTCACTTGCACGGATATCGTTAGCCTATTCAATGTACTTCCAAATTGCACCTGGCCAGCGTTACTATTCCGTTCTGGAGCAACAGACTGGACATTAAAGCTTGATATTGAACCGGAGAACTCTACTTGCGGTATCTCTTCATTATAAATCAACCGTGTTGTCTGAGTAACATTCTGGCGAAATTCATCAGAGAACCTTTGAGCAATATCAGGAGGAGCATTACTCACATTATTCTGAAACTGATCTATATAAAAAGTAGAAACGTCTGGCGGTATTGAGATTCCTTTGAATGAATAACAACCCACGCTTAATAACATGCCCAAGAATGCCGTATAGAGCTTCCAACGTCTACATATCATAGTACTTTATTTTTCGATAAAGTGTTCTCTCAGAGATCCCTAATTCACCTGCTGCTTCCTTCCGTCTGCCGTTATATTTCTTTAATGCCTTTGATATAAATTCTCGCTCCATCGACTCCAATGAAAGATTATCTTCTACCACTTCGCTATCATCGTAACTCCCCTCTTCTAACAATACAGGTCCTTCATGCTCTGCTTCAGTATTATAATAATGCTCGGGCTCTAACTGACCTGATTCTTCATACATTTTACTCTCTACTGGCATCTGAGTACTATGATCCGTACTTCTCAGACTCCTCCCACTGGACAATTGTAATTGGTCCAGATTCTTAATGTCAGAGACCTCCAGCTTATTCTTTCGGATTAATTCAAATATCAAAGATTTAAGATCATTAAGATCTGATTTCATATCGAAAAGTACCTTATATAGCAATTCTCTTTCTTGAAAATTATCGTTGGCACCTTGGATTTTAGGGAGATTCCGTTGTTCGATAGTTGGTAATACATCAAGTAACCGTTCTCTATCGATTAATTTCTCTTCCGATAGAATCGAAAGCTGCTCTACTATATTTCTGAGTTCTCTAATATTTCCTGGCCACGCATAATTCTTAATCATGACCTTCGCTTGTGGATCCAACTGGATGGTTTCCGTCCGATATTTCTCTGCAAAGTCAAGCGAAAATTTGCGAAATAACATATAAATATCATCCCGGCGTTCTTTCAAAGAAGGTACTTTGATAGGAACCGTATTAAGTCTGTAGTATAGATCCTCTCTGAACTTTCCAGCGTTTACTCTTTCCAGAAGATCAACGTTTGTAGCTGCAATTACTCTGACATCCGTTTTTTTCACCGAAGAGGATCCTACCCTGATAAATTCCCCAGTTTCTAATACTCGAAGTAAATACGCCTGTGTATCCAAAGGCATCTCCCCTATTTCATCCAAAAAAATAGTACCACCACTTGCAGTTTCAAAATATCCTTTTCTTTCCCCAGTAGCTCCAGTAAATGCGCCTTTCTCATGCCCGAACAATTCAGAATTGATCGTTCCCTCCGGCAATGCCCCCGTATTAATAGCAATAAAATTATTGTGCTTCCGATGACTCAAATGATGGATAATCTTAGATATTACCTCCTTTCCTACGCCACTGGCACCTTGTACTAATACAGTTAGATCTGTATTGGCTACTCTAATTGCCTTGTCCAATGCGCGATCCAAGAGCTCGGATCGACCAATAATATCAAATCTCCTTTTTATGTTTTCAATACTCATCTAAGCCATTGAGGTTCTTCTATTTATGAAAAATGAGCAAGCAGCTATTCGATCACTCCAATTAAAGTCGCACTTGTTACACTCTTCACTTTTACATTTACATAGTGGCCTGGAGCAACTCCTTCTTGCTTGGGGAAAATGACCATCTTATTCTGACTATTTCTTCCTTTGAAATCCTCTACAGATTTTTTAGAGTCTCCTTCTACCAACACTTTATATATCTTTCCTATGTCAGTCAAATTATGCTTATGCGATAATTTTCCTTGAAGTTCGACAACCTCTGCGAGCCGCCTTTTCTTTACTTTAAGTGGGATATCATCTTCATACTTCTTAGCCGCTAATGTCCCAGGTCGTTCGGAATAGTAAAACATATAAGACATAATGTAACCCACCCATTTCATAATCTTCAAAGTATCTTGATGTTCTTCTTCGGTCTCACTACAGAATCCAGTGATAATATCTGCTGAGATCGTACAATCCGGGATAATTCGATAGATACTCTCTACTCGTTCTCGATACCAGTCCGCATCATAAGTCCGGTTCATCAATTTCAATACGCGGCTATTTCCTGATTGAACTGGAAGGTGAATGTACTTGCATATATTTTCATATTTGGCCATGATGTGCAGCACGTCATCAGTCATATCCTTAGGATGTGAAGTACTAAAGCGCACTCTCAAATCTGGATTGACAAGCGCCACCATTTCCATAAGATTCGCGAAGCTTACTTTACTCTCTGTCTCAGGATTAACCCACTTATATGAATCTACATTTTGGCCCAGTAGTGTTACTTCTCGAAATCCTCTGTCATAGAGATCTTGAGCTTCTGCTACAATGCTGAATGCACTGCGGCTGCGTTCTCGCCCTCGGGTATAAGGTACAACGCAAAACGAACACATGTTATCACATCCTCTCATAATTGAGATAAATGCCGACACCCCATTACTCTGTAATCTTAATGGCGAGATATCCGCATATGTCTCTTCACGGGATAAAAACACATTGACTCCTTTATTACCTAATTCTGCTCCAGCAACAAGCGCGGGCAAATCTCTATAGGCATCAGGTCCGACAACTATGTCTACGATCTTCTCTTCTTCTAAAAATTTTGCCTTTAATCTTTCAGCCATACACCCGAGCACTCCAACCATGAGGCCGGGTTTTTTCTTTTTAAGGCTATTGAATACACCAAGGCGTTGCCTTACATTATGTTCCGCTTTCTCTCTAATGGAGCATGTATTGATAAGGATGAGATCCGACTCTTCCATATTGCGAGTAGGTTGGTAGCCACTACCAGCCAAAACAGAGGCAACGATCTCACTATCACTAAAATTCATCGCGCATCCATAGCTTTCGATGTAAAACTGCTTGCCAGTAGAGGGGGCATCCTTTGAGTTATCACTCTCAAAAACCTCTCCTTGTCGATCTTCGCCTAAAAGGTTATGCTTTCCGCTGCCTATCTCCCGTTTGACATCTTCTATAGTTGGATTATTATCGTACATCTCTGTGTCTTATTCTTGATTTTGAGAGCACAAAGATACACAAAAGAGTGAAGTGATGTGACAAAATGGCAGTAGCACAATGGAATCTTTCAAATCTTTTTTATCGCTATATCAAAAATGTCTTCCGCTTGATCCGCTATCAAATCTCTTTGAATTCCCTTGATTTTACCAATGAGCACTAAGAAGCCCATTTTTGGATACCTTAGAGCCATAAAATACACAGAAACATGTCCTTCCAATTACTTCCATTCCTATTTGCTTTTCTACTTGTCGATTATAGCCCTTCGCCTGAACCAATACTGAATGCCGAAGAGATAGAATATTTAACCACCTTCTACAAGGATCTGCATCAGCATCCAGAACTGTCATTAGAAGAAGAAAAGACTGCAGCTTCGTTAGCATTAGAACTTCGAAAAATCGGATATGATGTAACTGAAAAAATCGGAGGGCATGGGATCGTAGGCATCATGAAAAATGGTAATGGGCATCAAATTCTATATCGAACAGATATGGATGCATTACCAATGCAAGAAAAAACTAAACTGGAATATACGAGCTTGACAACATCAGATGCAAAAATGCACTCATGTGGTCATGATATGCATATGACTACTTGGTTAGGAACGGCCAGGTATATGGCTGCAAATAGAGATAAGTGGTCAGGAACGCTTATGTTAATTGGACAACCTGCGGAAGAGATTGGAGCAGGTGCCAGAATGATGATTGATGATAACTTATATGGTAGATTTGGAGTGCCAGATTATGGACTTGGATTACATTGTAGTCCAAGTATTCCCGCAGGGCAAGTAGGACTCAGCGAAGGATATACAATGGCAAATACCGAAAGCATAGATATAAAGGTCTTTGGGATAGGTGCGCATGGCGCAGCGCCGCATATGTCTATAGATCCTGTAGTAGTAGCCAGCATGATCGTTATGGACTTGCAGACGATCGTCAGTCGTAATCTGAAACCTACCGAATCAGCAGTTGTAACTGTAGGTGCTATTAAAGGGGGGACTAAGCATAACATTATACCTGACGAAGTAACACTGCAACTCACTGTTAGGTCTTATACTGAAGAAGTCCGTCAAATGATTCACAAGCGTATCAAAGAAATATCTCGAGGGGTCGCAATTGCAGCAGGACTTTCAGAAGATAAAATGCCAGAAGTAATCATACCTGAAGTTTTTACACCTGCGAACTATAATGAACCTATGCTAACGGCAAAAATTAAAAAACACGCATCAGCAGCAATCGGAAGTGACAATGTAATATACGCAGAGCCTCAAATGGTAGGCGAAGACTTCGCTCGTTACGGAAGCACAGAAGATAAGGTGCCAACTGTTTTATATTGGCTTGGAACTGTTCCTAAAGAAAGAATAGCCAGTGGAAATCTACCTGGTTTGCATTCTCCATTTTACTACCCAGAGATTGAAAAAACACTAACCACAGGAATCAAAGTAAATTCGGAAGTACTAATGGGTCTTATGGAATAATGGTCTAAAACGAAATAGTTTCTATTTGATCTTTAGATTTAAATATTCCATGGTGCTGACCTGATTTCGTTTTAAATTTTAAAATATTTCTTTGTGTGGGGAATAATTCATAGAAATACCCTAATTGGATTTTGATTTTGTCACTTTCAATTGATTGAGGACATGAAAACTGAAGGAAATAAGAATCTCCCTCTTCAGAAAAAGATTCAAGCTTCATTTCTATAGGCTTCTGGGATTCAGTAATATTAAAATAGACTGCAAAATATGCCTCAATTTCTTCTTTTATAATCTCCTCTATAGAAGACTCAATCGTGACATCCCTGTTTAACATGCAGCTATATAGATCATCTGAAAACACCTTAACTGTTGCTGTCAATTCTCCTTCATAAACCTCAATCTCCGTGACTGACAGATATAAGCCATGTTCGGGAATCCAGCTTACTTCAGATAGAAGAAAGACAGCAAAAAAAAGTATCCTAATCACATTGCAAAGGTAGGTCATTAGACCCAAGAATAAATATCTTTACTTTTTACCAATCTTAGAATACTATGTCCATAAGAATAATACTAATAATCTCTACTTTTCTTGTGTTCGCCTGTAATTCCAAAGAATCAACTAGCAATACTTCTCAGACCAATATGGCCTCTTCTATTGATTTTGACAAGAAGCTAGAAGAACTCAATATCAAACTGACAAAGCCCAGTCCTCCAGTTGCGAACTATGTTAATATAACACAGGCTGGAAACATCCTTTACCTCGCCGGCAAAGGCCCTACCCTATCAGATGGGAGCTTAGTGACAGGAAAAGTAGGCAAAGACCTAACTGTCAAAGAAGGCTATGTAGCAGCCAGATTAGTGGGCGTCGCTCAACTCTCTGTCCTCAAAGACTATCTCGGAGATCTCAACAAAATCAAACGCATCTTAAAAGTCAAAGGCATGGTTAATGCTACAGATGATTTTACGCAACAACCGGAAGTAATCAACGGGTATTCAGATCTTATGGTAGAAGTATTTGGTGAACGTGGTAAACATGCAAGGGCAGCTGTAGGGATGGCTTCTCTTCCTCGCAATATTGCTGTAGAAATTGAAATGATCGTAGAAATATATTAATGATGTTAAAGCACTTTTTAATCCTATCTGTATTAGTTACTTTGCTGTCATGCGATAGTAAGAGCGATACAGAAGCCGAATTTTTATCTTCTATTCCTGTAAATATTAGCTGGTATCTGGATTCTATAAATATGAATCCAAACCAAATAAGTTATGTGACCTTCTTAATCGAAAACCAATCCGGACAAGAACTTACTTCTACTAATTGGTCATTGCATTTCAATCAGTTAGGTGGTGCACCAATCATGAAATCGTTTCCAACTGAAATATCTGTTGTCAATCAAACAGGAGACTATTTTATTCTAAAACCTATGGCACTTTGGCAACCATTAGCGAATGGTTCATCTATGAAAATATCGTTTTCGATGGCTGGAATTCTTGATAAATTCAGCGAAAGCCCGAAAGGAATATTTGTTGTTATCGATGGTAAGGCATTCAATATTCCAAATGCAAAAACCCAAGGGATCAATACAACTATTCTTGCAAAGAATAATCCATATACCAATGAAGATAGGTATATGGATTATTCTAAATTAAAAGAACTACCTAAAGAGCAATTGCTTCCATTTATTCCAAGCCCCAGCATTTTCAATAAAAACTCAGGTAAATATTCTATCGATAAGAATATAAGCATTGGAGGTTCATTGGATGCCCCTACGGCAATAGCTGCTCTTAAGAGGCATTCGCAAATACTGAATATTGCAGTAACAAAAAGTGCAGATTCAGCTACTATAATATTGGAGCCTTCCAATTCTATAAGTTCTGAAGGTTATATCATGGATATCAATGAGTCAGGAATTACAATCAAAGCTTCTGATGACAAAGGTGCGTTTTATGCGATTCAATCTCTCTCTCAAATGCTAATTATAGCACAAATAGAAAATAACGGAAAAATAGAATTAAACTATAGCCATATAGAAGATGTTCCACGATTTGGATATCGAGGAATGCATTTAGATGTGGTAAGGCGTTTCCATTCTAAAGAGGCTGTAAAAAAAGTGCTGGATCAAATGGCATTTTTTAAACTGAATAAATTCCAGTTTCATATTACTGATGATGAAGGCTGGAGAATTGAAATACCAGAATTACCAGAACTGACTACAATAGGTGCAAAGAGAGGGTATACATTGGATGAGCGGGAACACTTATTCCCATCTTATGGATCTGGGGCAAACCCTGAAACTTCGTATGGTAGTGGCTTTTACACTCAGGCAGACTATATTGAAATAATTCAATATGCACATGAACGAAACATAGAAGTAATTCCAGAAATAGATGTCCCAGGGCATGCCCGAGCAGCCATAAAAGCTATGACGGTCCGACATGACAGATTAATGACTGAAGGGAAAACTACGGAAGCTAAGAGGTATCTATTAAATGATAGTGGGGATGCGTCAAAATATACATCTGCTCAAGGCTATAGTGACAATGTAGTATGTGTATGTCAAGAAGGAGCGTATAATTTTATGGAATTAGTTTTAGAAGCTATTGTCGATCTCCATAAAGAAGCGAATGTACCACTAAATACTATTCATGTAGGCGGCGATGAAATACCACACGGTGTATGGACAGATTCTCCAGTTTGTGATACATTTATTAACTCCAACCCAGCGCTAAATAAACCCGAGGATCTCCAAGTCTACTTTTTCAATAAATTGAAAGCCGTTCTTAACAAACATAATCTAATAATGGGCGGGTGGGAAGAAGTGTTACTCGCGCATGATGAGAAAGGCCATAATACAACAGACATCAACTACGACATGATCGATGATCAAACACTGGCTTATGTTTGGAATTCTAAATGGGGATGGGGTCGTGAGGATATGGTGTATAAATTAGCTAATGCCGGCGCCAAAGTAATAATGTGCAATAGTTCCGCATACTATTTTGATATGGCATATGACCAGAATCCTGACGAGATTGGACTTAGTTGGTCAGGATATAGTAATACTAAAACAATTTATAGTACCGACCCATTGAATATTTTCAAATTGGCAAACTTAGACCTAAATCTTGCCCCTATTGATCTTTCAAATATAGCTTCTAAAGCAAGCCTAACCTCGACTGGAAAAACAAATTTATTAGGCATACAGGCTCAACTCTGGAGTGAAACCGTTAATAAGGAAGAATATATTGAATACCTCATGTTTCCAAAGGTGTTTGGCTTCGCAGAACGAGCATGGTCGTCTGAAGGTTCATGGATGAATTTACAAAAGAGTAAGAAAGTAGATGCTCAATTCGATGAGTCTTGGAATGTTTTTGCAAATACAGTAGGACAGCGAGGCTTACCCATGATTATGAAGGCATTTGATGGAGTAAATTATCGTGAGCCTCAAGTTGGAATTTCTAAAGAAGGAAAAAGGAATATTCAATTTCCTGGATATGTGGATAGATAATTTTGTTGGGGCTTGCACGGCTCACTCCATTAAATGTTTCCTAAACCTTTGATCTTTCACCTCATTTTGTTCATACTTGCCCTACGCTTCATTTGATCCTGTAAATGAATAGTTTTTTGCAATTTTCTGAGGATAACAAAATCTGATTTTATAGTTCTTCCATTTGCAATCGCTACAAATGGTTAAGAACCAATCTCTAAAACCAAAGCTATGATATTCAGAAGTTAATACGCTTAGCTTTGAGTCTCCATATATGGCCTTACTCCTGGATATGCATAGCAAATATTAACCACAACATCTAGGAGATCTGCTATGTGTGTATAGAAAATTGTACTGAATTATAGTTTTCGTTTCAAATTCGCTCAATGACCCGTTTAAAAATGTATCCATGGTTACGAATAGGCCAAACCATATACGAATGTGCAATTCGCTATACCCTTAACCTTAGAATCTCTACTAATTCACAAATATTTCATCTACAAATAGCCATGATTTACCTCCTGGATTGGGATGCCAAGACGGATTCTTCAAAATGCTCTCCACTTTCAACTTTATAAATTTTGCCTTTGAAGGTTGAAAAGATATATCATAGGATTTGAACTCTTTTCCAGCGCTTTGTTTCAATTCGTAAGACGCACCACCTGCTTTTTTATAGTTCTTCCCATCTGTGGAAATAGAAACACTAATCCCTCTGGGAAAGAATATCCAGGATCCAGGAGCTGATAATGCACTTACATATAAAGATTGTATTTCCTCTTCTTCAGAAAGTTCCATTACTGCTTCCAAATGCTGTGCTTGGAATCCTAACCATTTTCCATCATTAAAATCTTCACCTCCTTTTTCAAGATCTATAAGTGTACTTCCTCCTTTCCCTTTATATTTCTTATCTGCGGGAACTACCAAGGTTATGCCCTGAATTTTATAACCAGTACTTACAACTAACTTAGAACTTATAGGGCTATCAAGCCATTCTTGTTTTCGAGCAAAGGCCCTTATTTCAGTGCTTTCGGTAAGTACAATCGGGTTTTCATATAATATTGAAGTAGAGTCAGGGTCCCCTCCATCAAGTGTATAATAAATCTGCGTGCCTTCGAATGTGCCAAATATTGACACCACAACTGAATCAAAGAAGATATCATTCCCCACTCGTATTTCAGGAGCACTTAGATTCGATGATGAAAACATTGCATTCTCAATCTTATAATTAACCTCTATGGTTGGGTTCTTCTCGTTGAATGCTTTTACACCTTCGTCTGTTACTTGAGATTGCCATAGATACAATCTTTCTAATTGTGGAATCTCACTGATTTGAGACAAGCCTTCATCTGTTACATTTGTACTAAACAGATTCAGTGATTTTAAATGCTCTAATTCGCCCAAATTATCAAGTGCATTATCACCAATCCCCGTTTTTTGTAATTGAATTCTTTCCACATTCTCAAAGGACGCCAAAGTCTTAGTCATCTCATTGGTAAGATTGGAATTACTGAGATCTATCTCAAGAATATTATTCTTGATTGACGATAAATCGCTGAGACTGTTTCTTTCCAAATCAAAATTATTCTTCAAGCGAACATAGACGAAGGGATTATCTTCAGCAACTTGGTTTACATTAAACCCCTTTTCGTAGAGTTTAATCAACGCTGCATTTCCCACTGGAGATAAACTGGCTAACCTTGGATCAACTGTTGATTGACCATAGGTGGCAAGAATATTTTGAATTTTTTCATCTTGAGTAAGTTCTGAAACCACACAGGTAGGACAAGCCTTATTATCAATCCACCATTGTAACAAATCCAAATCATCATCATCAAGTTGTCGTTTCCCTTTGGGAGGCATATGTTTCTTATCATTCATAGGAAGATGAATGCGTCTTATTAATTCGCTACTTTCTGGATCTTCTAAACTTATAATTACTCCATTTTCTCCACCCTTCATTAAATTCTCATAAGTGGTCATGAGAAGTTCTCCTTTTAATTTAGAAGGATTGTGGCAACTGACGCATTTTGACTTTAGCATTGGGTGAACTATATCATCGTAAACCTTCGCTTTTTGAATATCCTCAATTACGACTTCGTCATCTTCTGGGCTTGTAAAGAGAAAATCCTCGCCGTGTGTTAAGTTCCCACCGAAATGTCCAGTTGCTGTCAATGCAGCGATTAGGATAACGAATATGGGCGTTAGTATTTTTTTACCTCCATTGCTATTTGGCGAAAGCGCCCAAAATAAAATCAGAGAAAGGAATGTCATTCCTATTCCCATATACTTATGCCAATTGAGCGCTTCTGTCTCATATCCCCCTTCATTACTAAGCAGCAATCCAGTCCCTACAGATGCAAGCGCACATAGCGAAGCGAATCCCACACCCCACCTTATTGCATCATTAAATTTTTCCTCTTTCTTCCATAATTGATATACATAAAGCGCAAATGCGAAATACAATATACCAATGGGTAGATGTATGAATAAAGGGTGGAGCCTTCCAATATTTATAATTGCAGTAAATATCATTTTATTATCATTTCGTCAATAAATATCCTAAGAAGTATCTCCATACATGAAGCGTCAACTCTAAATTTCATTGATACATTTTATTTTACTCGAAAGTCCACAATTAATGTATGAACTATTGATTATCTAAGATAATTGTTTCTACCATCATCAGGGAACTATTCGAGTATAAGTTCGTCAATAAATAACCAAGGTCTCTTGCCGTATCCTTGATGCCGAGCAGGAATACCTTCTCCCGCTTTAATCACGATACGGAGTTTTGAATAATAAGCTTCAGGTAATTCAATATTAATAATTTGTAATTATTACGCTGGCCGGTACTTGGAATTGTTATCGTTTTAGATGCTAGGGGTTTCTCAGTAACATATATCTCCATGGCCTAAGGAGTAAACGCCCAAGATCCATGATATTCAAGTATATTGGGCACTACGGATAATAGTGACGATATGGTAAAACCAAAATCAACTTTTGAAATTATTTCTCTTTTGAGAAGAGTCTACCTTCTGAATTAATAACCCACGTAATTCCAGTAGTGCAGGATAATACTTCTATATGGTATCCGATACTAGTCGAGATTATTTTGGTTTCAGTAGCGCAAGAAATATTTGGTTTTGTCAATTCAAGTTCATTGATATTCAATGCAATCGATTCCCCAGTGTTTAGCCTACTCAACTGAGCCAAATAAATCTCCCAAAGGTGTTTTTTCAGAAAGATATCCTTGTCCTCTACAAAGATGCTTTTGCTCTCTGCGCCATCCGCCAAACTAAATTGTACATACCCCCATTCTTCAGGCATATGCATATTTATCTTTCCTATCGGCTGCCATACCCAATTATGCTCAGGAAGATTCTTTCCCGTTTTCAGATCCTCTTTCTTGATGTATTTTCCATCTTCCGCGCTCATATCCCAATCAACTCGTGAAAAATTCACGCGCCATTGATCCTCATCCTGTGGTGGTATAGCCATTCCTGAAAGCTCCTTCAATGCATCCCATGGAATGGCCCATTCGACAGACCAAGACTGATCCAAATCTGAAGGGTCATTTAAGCTTCCATTGATATTTACTGCTGTTCTAATATTCGGAATATTCCAGTTATTCAACACTTTAGGTCTGTCATCAGCACGATAAGGTCTCAACAGAATTAGTTCCCATAATGTATTTAAAGCATTCAATTCGAATTCGTAATAATTGTGCCCATCCCCATCAGGATCAATGAATATTTCAAAATCATCATCATAAAATATGACTGCATCACGCTTGGTCAAAATTCCCCATACATGAGGTTCTTCTAATTCTGCGTAGAAGTAAAAATATTCATCATCCCATAACATTTTTACTCTTGTCTCAAAGGGAGGAGTTTCCTTAGCAGTTCCTTCTATATCTACGAATGCCCCAGACCAAGGAGCCTTAGCCCATTCAGAACCGGTATCTATTCCATCAATTTGTATGGTATCTATCGACTTATAACATATATAAGAATTATAAGGAAATTCTGTCTGGCCAAGCTGGCATAGTAGACCATTAATTGAGGTCATCAAAAACAAAAGGGTCAAGAAACTATTTCGAGGATAAGAGAGTCTGAGGTGCATAAAGAGCAATCTATTGATAATCTTAATGAGAAGAATTTAAAAGTTGCTTTATTACTTTTCGTTCTTCTACACCTAAATTTCCAAGTTCAAAAAACGCAATCCCTTGAGCAGAAGAATTTTGGATAACCTTTATAGCTTCATTTAATATTTCTCCTTTACAATCGGGCAAAAACACTCCAGCAAAAATTGGTTTATCGTTCTTCAATCTCATCTTTGCCTTTTCAACTTCTTCACCTATCCATTCCACATTTTTATTATAAAAACCTTGATAAAGCATAGGAAAGAAAGCGTCCAAATCCCACTTATGCCACTGCTGGCGTACACTCTCCCAATTAGGAAAGACGGCGGCAGTAATCTTCTTATCATATTTTTTTGCCATTGGAACACAGAAGTTATTTACAACATTGGAGACCGCATCATATCTGAACTGTCTCCATTCCGCATGTTTTGGTGCAGAATCGCCAAGATCAATAGGGTCGATTCCAGTCTTCTCTTTGAATTGATTTCTGCATCTTTCACTATACGGATAATCGTACTCCGGGAATTCACTATCCTGAACCAAATCATACTTTGGCTGTAGGGCCTCCGCAAGAATAACATCTGGCTGTCTGACATAGTCCAGATGAATTCCATCCAAGCCTTCTATTTTTCCAAGAGCCTCTACATTTCCAGCTACAAACTCTTGCACTTCTGGATGACAAGGGCACATAAACTTATAATAAGGAACATAGGCAGGATGAGTATGTGCAGGCTGCCCTAATCTATTAACAGAAAACCAATCAGGATGCTTCGCAATCAACTCCGGATTATTCAGTGGCATCGTCCACATCCATGCGTGTACTTGTAGTCCAGCTTCATGGGCAATTGGAATTATCTTCTCCAACCATGGTTCTCTCACTTTGAGTGTTGGGTGATCGAATAAGGTCTCATTACTGGAATAAACTTGTGGAAGGATTCCTTCGATTCCAATATCCCTGCACCATTCGAATGTCCTCTTCCAATGGTCTAATGGCTTCTTAATATCCGGCCGAAACCATACCCATTGCGAAGGCATCCCTGATACTAAATTAGAATCTGCTGATGGTTGGCATGATCCTAATCCAGATGCCATTCCAACCGTTGCTCCAAATACTGCCTTATTGAAATTTCTTCTTTTCATTCTTATTTTCTATACTTATCGCAATGTAGGTTGGAACAATCCCTTGCCTTTTGGTCACTATATACTTGACTTAAAGTAGGTTTGATTTTCCAAAATATTTAACCGTCAGTATACGTGCTGTACTTAAAGCTGATTTAGTTTCCCAAACCGGTTTAAGGTCAGTATAATTTCAACGCTTCAATAATAGTACTCGTTAGTAGATTCGTACTCTTTTTATTCAACTCTTCTAATATCGAATTCCAATCTTCACCCTGCCTTTTTAGTCCTTCTAATTCAGCAGTATGACCTCCATCCATCAGCGCTTTAATCCCAATAGTCCTTCTATCATCTGTAGATTTTGGATGGTCAACTGAATATTGAATTACTCGACCTAAGGCGCTCTTAGACTCTTGAGGATTATTCATCTTAGTAAAACAATGTGACAGCAAATAATCCTGAAGCCTATTATCGGCGTCAAATGGCTCCCCTACTCCCATTGATTCGTCCCAGGTTTTTGCTTTTTCTAATTCCTTAATTGCCTTATTATATTCCTGTGATTTCATGAGATCAAGAGCATTACCTGTATGGGCTACTTCATATAACACCCTCCCTGAAGAGGCTCCTTCAAATGGAAGGACACTTATATTTTTCATTTGCGAAATAGCTTCTGTGTATTTGTCCATATACAATAAAGCACGGATGACATCCATCTTAAGTATATAGTTACCAGGATCCTTTACCAAAGATTCAGTGGCGGCACTTAAAGCTTTCTCATAATTATTGGCACCTGTATAATATTCACTTCGCAAGTGATCAATCCGCCATTCTTCAGAAGTATTATTTGCAATTTCTAAATCAGATATAGGTTTATAACCTTTTCTCTCCTTTAGTAACTGAGATCTATTCAGATAGAATAATCCTGCATTCGGTTCTTTGTCTAATTCGCTCAACAGCTCATACCCTCTTTCCTGCCTTAGTCCTATTAACACTAAAGACTTATAGTATTTAAATTTCCAAGAAGAGCTATTTGAAATAGCCCAATCCAATATTTCCAAAGATTCTGCTCGATGCGGCATTACAAAATCCACATTTCTCTTTTCAATACTCCTTAGGTCTGCCGGATTATTTTCTAAATATGCAATCCACAGCGACACCATAACATTTGGATTAGACATTAATTTAGCGACTTTCAGTGCTTCTTCTTTCCTACCTAAAAGATGATAATACAGTACACATTCTAATAGTGCTTGATCCGCAAATTCTCCTTTAAATATTTCTGAAAATTGACTGGCACCTAATACCCCATTATTTGCTAATATTTCTTCAATCTGTGCCCCATCGTGGAGCTCGTCTAATTCGAGAAGATCAGCCCAGCGCGTACTTTTAATTTTTCCATTTCCGATAAGCCTTTCTGCCGTTTTCAACAGAAAAAGGCTGTGCATATTTCTGGAATTAGTTTCCAGAGATTTATTACAATAATCTATAGCGCCTTTGTACTTCCCAAGTCTTATGAGTATTTCAGCCATTGCGGAATACGCTATAGATTGATAAGAAATGTCTCTTGTCGCCCATGAAAGCGATTCCAATGCATCAACATCCTCTTCTTTAATTTTAAAAAGGATTCCGAGTAAATAATTTGATCTTGGATGATAGGTATCAATTTCTAATGCTCTTTTCAAGTACTTTTTTGCCTTATCATATTTTGCTTCTTTCAGATACAATTCTCCCAACGAAGCTAGCCCTCCTAAATGCAAAGGATCTCTATCGATACACTTCAAGTATAGTTTCTCCGCACTTTCATAATGTCGTGCTACATAGGCCTGTTCGGCGAGATAGAATATATACTCGTTCGAAGAATGACGCATCGAATCTGTAATCGTAGAACTGAATACTCTATCTATTAGCTTGGAGTCGGTAGGAAGTTCCCATCCCAACTCTAACTCAGGTATCTTTATACTTTCTATATCTCCTGTAATTTCCAACTGAACATTTTGCATCGCCTGCAATACAATCGGCTCAATAGATGATCTTCCAGAGGTATAAGTTTTATGAACTGTAGCACTCGTATCCATAAAACTGTTGATCCCTAATGTAAGATTGTCTTTCTCTTTTAGAATATGCATCACTGCGCGCTCAGATGCATCTGTAATCCCACCGATCCCATTAATAGGAAACCAAACCTCACGCCATTGATCATGAGTGCCCGCGGAGAAAGATCTCTTGGATGTTGGATTTATTTTTTTGGTTTCTGGTGAATATTGATTAAGTAATCTACCCGCTTGAAATTCAATATACTGACCATCGGTATCTGTTAGCAGGTTCTCCCATATTCCTCCAGATCGAGACAAATCCCATAACCATACTTTCTGTCCGGGGCTGTCATCATAAGTGGACCAATGTCCAAACCCATAATCCTTCTCTTCAAAATATCCTCCGAAGTAGTCATCATAAGAACCAACTACGTGATACGATTTACTAGGTCCAAAATTATTTTGACTGTACTTAGAAAGATTTCTTCCTTGGGCGTCAATAGGATATGGATGCGGATCTCCTCCATGATCCAGGTATTCATCTCCAGGAGCATAAATAACCAAGTCTTCCGTTGCCGGGGCTGCGGCTGTCATCCAGTTATAGTAAGCATGACGAAAGGTGGTAGGGTTATACCAGCTCGCTTGAGTCTCGAAGTTCGCCCTGCCCTTTTTAAGTACAATCTTAACACGCCATTGTGTTCTTGAAGGGAGATCTATAGCACCGACAATGCAATAAGCGCTTCCATCTGGTTCATTTCCATATGCATAGTCCACTGGTGATGCAGTAGAAGGATGGTGACCTATCACACCAAAGTTAAATTCTATCCCACCTGAAGTCCACGGACCTCTCATAGAGATATTCCGGAATTTCATTACTTCATTCTTATAGATGAATTCCTCACCAGTAGTCTTGTCTATCGCTCCCCATACCTTACCTCCTGCCTCTGGGAGGATCATTACTTTTATAAATTCATTTTCCAGCGTTACGACTTTCCACTTCTTTTCTTCCGATTTTTGACTGTAGCCGTCATATTTAAAGTAGGGATAGATCGTAGGGTTATCACTAAGAATAGAAATCGGATTAGGATCTCCGAATTCATAAGTTTTGAGGGTAATCATCTCCTCAGATACGCCTACTATTTGCGCGTTTGATTCAACACAAAATATGAGGGAAGCAACAATGCAACACAAATTTCCTCGCCTGAAAAAACTAAAACAAAATTTAGTCATGCCTTATCAACTATGGGTAGAATAAAACAGGCGAACAATCACTTGCCCGCCTGTACGTATGAAAAAACTATCGTATGAATTCTTCGCTTTAATATGCCTTCTTTTATACAGTATAACCTAATAAAAAATCGAAAGGCATTGTTGCTTTCAAATACTAATATAGTACTAATTTCAAAATAATGTGTGCGTACACACATTATTTTTTGGTTTTACCAGAATAAATGATTTTCTTGCATTGAGATTATTAACCGAATGGCCCAAATCCGTATAAAAGATATAGCTGCAAAGGCGGGAGTTTCTGTCGGTACTGTAGATAGAGTCCTACATGGTAGAGGCAGAGTCTCAAAAATAAAAGAAAGCAAGATCAAGGAAGCCATTAAGGCGCTTAACTATCAACCCAATCTTGCAGCAAGAACATTGGCGACACGGGTAAATTATAGACTGGCTACTATTATACCTATTAGTGATGATGACGATTTCTGGGCCTCTCAGAAGAAAGGCATAGAACGGGCCAAACGATACATGAAAGATTTTGGATTTGAAATAGATTCATACGAATTCAATGATCAAGAGAATGGGTCGCTTCTTAAGATGACAAACAAGATCCTTCTTGGAAACTATGATGCAATTGTTATCGCTCCAAATATGGAAGAAGATAGTTCCGCATTCCTGGATATCTGTGATCAACATCATTTGCCGTATGTCCAGATAAATTCTTTCTTAGATCGTGGAAGTCAGTATTCTCTGGGCTTTATAGGGCAGGATTCTTTTCAAAGTGGGCTATTGGGTGCCAAGTTATTAGATATTTCTACTCATACACCAGGAACATTTTTAATACTTCATATGGAGCGAGAAGCTTCCATAGGAGAGCATATGATTAAGAAGGAGAAAGGGTTCAAAAGCTACTTCAAGGAGTACTCCAAGCATAATATAGTCGTAGAGCATATCCCTCCAGATAAAAATAAAGCAGAGATTAAAAACAGAGTACAAACTCTAATGAAGCAGTATCCTAATATCTCTGGGGTCTTTGTAACTACATCAAGATCTCATTTAATCGCTCGAGCTCTACTTGATTTAGATACTCAAGAGATCACCATTGTTGGTTTTGACTTAATCAAAGAGAATATTGAAGTCCTTTCAGACTACAAACGATTATTTTTAATCAATCAAAACCCCGCTCTGCAAGGATATTATGGACTGATGAATTTTTTCGATAGATTTCTGAAAAAGAAAATAAATCCTACTCACAAATATCTTCCCTTAGACGTTATCACTTTAGAAAATGTAGTCAATTATATACATATCGAACAAAGAGATAGAAGTCCTGAAAACTAAAAGAATAACATCTTAAGAATCATTTCGAATAAAATATAAATTTGCGGCCACTTCCCATTTGAAGTGGTTTTTTTATTCTTTTATTATTATTAAAATATTGAATTAACTACAAATAATTATCTAAATAAAAAATCGAAAATATGAAACAAATTAACCTATATCTAACATCATTGCTTCTCGCGATGATGTTTGGATCAATTCCCTACTCTATGTCGGCAGATGATGGCATAGCGTTAAAAAGTACTATTGTTGAAAAGACAATTTCGGGTACTATTGTAGACACAGATGGTGAGCCATTAATAGGAGTAAATATCCTTGCAAAAGATACTGGCAATGGAACCATCTCTGATCTTGATGGGACATACTCGCTCTCTGTTCCTGACGATACAGAAGTACTTGTATTCTCCTATACAGGATTTCAGACGCAAGAATTGGAAATTGGAACAAGTACTACACTCAATGTTACGATGACATTCGGAACTGCTCTTGATGAAGTAGTAGTAACGGCCATTGGAATAACAAGAGAGAAAAA
>JBLIDB010000066.1:0-21531 GCA_047634015.1 Saprospiraceae bacterium | reverse complement strand
CTGCCAAGGAGATGATGTTGAGTTGGCAATATTAAATAGTGCAGATTCTACAGTAGTAGCGGGTCTTACATCTGTAAGATGGATATTAATGCCGGGAGATACCTTAATGGATGATGATACGCTTTCAGTGTATTTTGATTCTTCAGGAGTCTTACGTCCTACATGGACAGAAGCTGGAGTGTACAATGTTGATGTATTAGGATATATAGGTGATAGCAGTGTGATAACAGCAAGTACATCGATTACTGTTAACATGCGGCCTAATTCAGGTATCATAGGAGACCTTAATACTTGTGTGAATTCAAGATCTGTCTATGGTGTAGATATTCCGATGAGTATGGTGGCGAGCATCTTCTGGGAAGTTAAGTTTTACTCTGGTACGGATATAACAGGCGGAGCTCCATTTATAGTAGGAGGTCAGAATACGACAGAAGTAGATATACAATGGGGTAACCTTGGATTCTATTTTATCGAGGTTAATGGTGTAACTACAGGTGGATGTCCTTTCATGTATACATCAGATATAGCAATTGTCGATGCTGCCAATATCGGTCAGTTATCATGTAACAATGCGATTAATGTTACCCTGAATGATCAGTGTGAGTTAATGCTTACACCTGATATGATCCTTGAAGAACGAGATACGCTTATTGCAGATGAGCAATTCGAGATCGTGGTTACCGATGCCGCTTCAGGTACGATGTTATCATCAGGATTAGTAGATCCATCACTGCTGGGTATAGAATTAAAAATAGAAATCACTCATGAGTGTTCAGGTCAGACTTGTTGGGGATATGTAACCCTTGAGGACAAGAATATTCCTGAGCTATTATGTGGTCGCGATACACTCGAATGTGATGCCAGTATCTTACCAGGTTCGTTGAACTTCGGACCGCTAAGAAGACTTGGATATCCTGTTCCTTCTGCGATTACTAATATTAGTCAGACGGGAACTACACCACCTACATTTAGAGTGGTAGGATATGAGAAGTGTGGCGATGCGACACTGACTTATAATGATAGAGTAGAAGAAGAAATCTGCGATGGAGGCTTTGGAACTGTTATATACAGAGACTGGTCTATGAGTAATAGTTCTGGATTGACAAGTACATGTACAGATACACTATTTATCAAGCGTGTAGATATTGATAGCATTGATCTTACAGTATTGCCGAGTTTTGTCGGTAATGAAGCTTTTGATTGTACGATATCTGAGAGTAGTCTCCAACCAGGAAGTCTCACAGGTAACTTGAACCTCTCTACAGATCCGTATTGTTTCAATATCCAATCGGATTTCACTGATGTCAAGACTGAGATCTGTGGCAATGGATCATCCTATAGAATAATAAGAACATGGACGATCTTCGATTGGTGTACTGGCGATGTAATTAGGCATATTCAGATTATAGAAGTCCTTGATAGAGAAGGACCTTCTATTACCTTGAGCCCAGTTGATATCAATATAGAAGCAGATGATCACAGTTGTACAGGTCTTTATGACTTGACGCCTGATGTGATATACAGTGATAACTGTTCTGGAATTCAGAGTACAACACTTCGCATATTTGAAAATGATATAACCGGTAATCTATTGTACACCATAACAGATGGTGACTATAGCGGCTTATCATTTGACGAAAGTGTAACTAAGATATTAATAGACTTCGTAGTAAGAGATTCTTGTAATCGTCAGAACGAAGATCAGGTAATGAGAAACATTACCATCACTGATAACGTGATGCCCGTTCCAGCATGCGATGAGAATACGACTATCTCTATCGGAGCGAATGGTTGGGCAGTTGCTAACTGGCATGCATTCGATGATCAAAGTTGGGATAATTGCGGAATCGATCGCATATGTGTAACCCGCATGGATGATCTGGATGCTTTTGAGACATTGGATGGAGACAATAATAACCTCGTGAACTTTACACAATTCAAAGAGGTAGTATCCTGCCAGGATGCTTATGATGCGCGAACAACACTCATAAATGGTGTAGAGATGATCCATAAAGACAGTCTTTGTGGTCCATATGTAAAGTTCTGTTGTGTGGATGCCATGGATACCAGTGCGATTATTATAAGAATGGATGTCTTTGACTTAGCAGGTAATAATAACTTCTGTATGGTCAATGCAAATGTCCAAGACAACAGTGCAATCAATAAGCAAGTAACGGTTGATGATCTAACGATCTCATGTCAAGCAGATGTCACTCCGTTCTTAATGGATGATGGAAGTACGGTTACTTTCTTGACCACTACTTGTGGTGCGCCGATGTCTCCAGATAACTTCTCCGCTCGGGTAGATACCAATATGTGTGGTGTCGGAACGATCGTGAGAACATGGAGGATTACTGACGACTTCAATAATACATTGACACATACGCAGACAGTTAATATCGGTCTGGCAAGTGAGACATTTGATCCTGCAATATTGGCTACAGTATGGCCGCAAGACTATGAAGGTGAAGGATGTGCAGGACCTGGTTCAGCACCAGAAAATCTCGATGCTCCATATGTGCCCAATATAGACTTAACCGCATACCCTTGTAGTCAATTAGGATTGGATTATGAAGATCTGCCATTCTACAATGTCGAAGGATATTGTACTAAGATATTACGTACATGGACGCTAAGAGATTGGTGCCAAAGAGATCCGAATAATCCAGATGCAGGTAAATGGTCTTATGTGCAGTTGCTTAAGATGGATGATACTGAAGATCCAGTTTTAATTACAGGATGTGAGACTGAGATATTTGAAGCTACTAATAGATCTAACTGTTCCGCTTTCATATCGACATCAGCTACAGCTGATGATTGTGTGGCAAGTGAGGATCTTATATGGAGTTATGTAATAAAAAATGCTGATGATGTAACAGTGATCGCTGGTAACACTCCAAGTGTAAACACCAACTTATCTGTTGGAACATACCAGTTGACATGGAACGTTCGTGATAGATGTGGTAACATGGCCGAATGTATTAAGACGATCAATGTTGTAGATGCCTTAGCGCCAACTATAGAATGTCGATCTATAACATTGGCAATCGGAACAGGGGGTAATCTTGAGGTTAATGCATCTCAGTTCATTACGTTAGGTGGTGATAACTGTGCGGACAATGTATCTCTTATCTATACGATTCAATCGGCTTCTGGATCAGCGATGCAGACATTTACTTGTGCCGACTTGAACAATCAAGCTTCAAGAGATTTCTCTTTAGAAATATTCGCTGCCGATTTAGAATCCAATACTACTTCTTGTAACGTGATCTTAACGATTAATGGTGTAGATGAAGCGTGTGGTACTACAAGCGGAATTATAAGCTCTGTAGAAGGAGTAATATTTACAGAAGAGAACTTTACGATAGATGCTGTTGAAGTAAACATTACTGAGATGGGCTCAGGAGAGCAAGATGCGATGATGACACCACTCGAAGGTAAATATGAATTTAAGTCACTGGCTTCTAATGAGACTTATGAGATAAGTGCCAATAGAGATGATGACTATATGGCTGGAGTATCCACATTTGATATAATCCTTATACAGAGACATATATTAGGATTGAGAGATTTAGAAACTCCTTACAAATTGATAGCCGCAGATGTCGATGGATCAGATCACGTTTCTACAGCTGACTTAGTACACTTACGTAAGTTGCTACTTGGAAAGTCATTAGAGCTACCAATCGGACAGCCATGGACATTTATAGATGCTCAGCAAACATGGGAGAACAATATGAAACCATTCCCTTATAATCAGAAACTGACCATAACATCACCAGAAGAAGATAAGGGTGATATGGATTTTGTGGGTGTGAAGATGGGAGATGTCAATTCCAGTATAGAATTACAAAGTTCGCTACTTGGAATTACGAGATCGATACAAGGATTACAGTTGCAGGAAGTAGAGCGCAGAGGAGATGATATCGTCATAGCCGTTACTCCTGAGAATAGAAATGCAATCGCAGGAATGCAATTGAACTTGAATTTTAATCAACATGACATTAGGATTACGGATATAGAATCAGATGTAATAGATATTCCTTACGAGCAAGTTAGAATAGAAGATGGGCAACTCCGAATGACTTGGAATGCTATAGAATCTATCTCTTTACCAGAAGAGGAGGCATTGTTTTACATCACAATCAATACAAAAGAAGCGATAGATATAGATGAGTTGTTTGATTTAAATGATCAAGGACTTACATCAGAAGTATATCACTTAAATGGTAGTGATGTGGATGTTAGCGATATCTATCTTGATGTACTGGATGCAGAAGGAGCCGCTGAAAGCGCTCTGATAGTAATGCAGAATAACCCGAATCCATTTAAAGGAGAGACGAATATCCGATTCTATCAAAACCAGAATGGCATTGTAGACCTGCGTGTCTATGACCTGACAGGAAAAGTATTACATACGCAGTCAGCTTCTTTTGATAAGGGTTGGCATAGCGTATCACTGGATAGTGAGGATATAGGAGGCGCAGGAGTATATATCTATGAGGTATCCAATGGTCAGCAGTCGATTCGTAAGAAAATGATAACCGTAGAATAATGAGCACTATGAAAAAGAATAGAAAAGTACTCAATAACGACAGACAACTACAAATCCCCAAATTGATGAAAAGCTATAATTATATATCTAAGGCAATCAGAAGTACAATGACCATAATGGTAATTGTGGCTTCTTGCGGCTATCAAGTTCAATTGAATGCACAGTGCGATAATAAAACACTCGCATGTAATAATTTGGTCCATGTATCACTGGATACCAGTTGTTCAGCTGTAATATCGCCGAATATACTTCTCGAAGGGGAAGAAGCAGATCAGACTTTATACAGAGTAGAGGTATACGCTCCTGATGGGACTGTTTTTGAGTGGAATCCTACTACTACTACATATGATACCATCAGACAAGACTATGGTGGCGTGCAACTTGAATCTCGAGTGTATTGCATAGCATCTGGGATCTACTGTTGGGGATATGTAAAAATAGAAGACAAAATCAAGCCAACGCTTGAAATTAGCCCTATAGATACAGTGGTCTCTTGCTTTGTATTTCCATTTGACTTGGAGCCTAATTCGTTAGCAACCATCGTGTCATTTTCTGATAATGGTTGCTTTAAGCCGGATTCATTGGGAATTACCGAAACGCAAGAAACTTTATTTCCATGCGGGGATACTATTAAGATCGTTCGTCGCACATGGTCCGTAGTTGATGCTGCTGGAAACCAATGCGATAAAACGCAGACCATATATCTATTAAAAGCAGATCTAAGTGAATTGACATATCCCAAAGACACATTGATAGACTGTCTTGATTTGGCTGATATATCAGTAGAGAGTTTGGGTCGGCCAGATACGAGAGAATGCGAACATTTTGAAATCACATACGAGGATATTGAAATTCCAGTTTGTGGTAAAGCGCGTAAGATCCTAAGAAGGTGGCGCGTTACAGATATCTGTACTATCAATGATACTGTCTATACCCAGGTTATAAAAATCGAAGACAACTTCGCACCAGAGATGGATTTTTCCTCATTTGAAATTCCTGTTGATAGACTTGTCGCTCAGAAGTTCAATTGTCTTGCTGATGCAGAGGACATTCCAAATCCGATTGTAACAGATTGTAATTTGGATCAGACGACACTACAGGCATTCTATCAACTGGTAGATAATAATGGCAATCCAACAGGACAAGTATTTGATGCATATGTCAATAATGATCTCGAAACCTTTGGCTTACGTGGTATTCCAATAGGGGAGGACTTCGTAGTAATATTTGTAGCCAATGATGGTTGTGGAAATATATCTCGAGACACCTCTGGAATCGTTCAAGCGGTAGATACAAATGCACCAAACGCAGTATGCGAAGGAAATACTTCTGTAGTTCTTAATAATCAAGGGGAAGCGCAAGTATTAGCGGAAACATTTGATGATCATAGTTTTGATAATTGTGGTATAGTAAACAAATTGGTTCGTAGATTTAACGAGACTACATTTAAAGACAGATTACTATTTACTTGTGATGATGTGCCAAATAATCCTGTAAGAGTTGTATTCAGAGTGTTCGATGCTGCTGGATTAACTTCGGATTGTATTGTAAATGTATTTGTCCAAGATAAGAGACCAGTTGTACTAACTTGTTCCGGCGATCGATTTTTCAATTGTGATGTTACAAGAGAAGAAATAATTGAGGCATTGACAGCAGAAGAGCCAACGGCTACAGAGAGCTGCGGAATCACCTCACTTGTTTTGGATGTGCCCGGTTATACATTGAGCACATGTGGATATGCGGATTTTATTGTGATATGGACGGCTACTGATGCGAATGGTCTTACCTCTACTTGTAGTAGAAATATAAGTATTGGCAATGCGGTGCAAGCAACTGCAGTGAGACCTTCAACGAGTTTATTTACAGTTCCAAATTGTACTTCAGGTACGGAACCTGAAGATATTCCCAATAGCACGCCAACAGTGCTTAACGAAGATTGCGAAGATATTGCAATCACGCATGAAGATCAGCGAGTGATGGGAGAGACAGATCACTGTGTCAAGATTATTAGAACTTGGACGATTATAGATTGGTGTTTATTTGATGGCGGAAATTTGAGTTCTGCGATCATCGATCAATTCGACCAAACAATTGTAATTACAGATATCGTCAGTCCTGTTTTTACAACAGAATGTATAGATATATTTATTGCAGATAATAATAAGGATTGTCATGAAGAGGTATCTCTTATCGCGATGGCTACGGATGATTGCACAGCACAAGATGAGATAATATATAGCTTTGCTATTGATATGGGTAATGATGGCTTTATAGATCATACAGGATTATCAAATGATGCTTCAGGAGTATTCGATGTTGGAACACATAGAGTAATATTTACGGCAAGTGATATTTGTGGGAATGTAATAGAGTGTTCCTATTTGTTTCAAATTAGATCTATAAAAGAACCTTTAGTTGTTTTGCTTTCAAATGTAGAAGTAGTACTCGAAAGTGGAGGATCTGCAGTATTAGAAGCGATTAATACAAATCAAAGTAGTTCTAATGGCTGCCTTCCAGATGGAGTAGTTAGTGATGATAGTGGATTGGAATTCTCATTTAATGAAGATGGAACTGAACCTGCAAGAACGTTCACCTGCTTAGATGTACCTAATGGGAGAGGAGAAATTATCCCCGTGAGAGTCTGGGTAATCGATTCATTAGGAAACAAAGAATCTGTAATTGTAAATGTTGCAGTATCGGACAATGAGGCAATGGCGTGTCCAGATGTTATAGGAGCGGCGGTCCTAAGTGGTCAGATTACGGATGAAGGAAATGGAATCGTAGAAGGAGTACCAGTAACAGCGATACACGTTAGTACGGGGGCGAAATTCACGGTAGAAACTGATGAATATGGATTTTACGCTTTTAGAAATTTAGAACAATATGAAGATTACGAAATCCAAGCTGAACTTCAGGGATATCCTTTGGCAGGAGTTACGACAATCGATATAGTATATATACAACAGCATATATTAGGCCTTACGGAATTAACTTCACCTTACAAATTGTTAGCAGCAGATGTTAATGATTCTAAGTCAGTAAGTGGTGCCGATCTTGTAGAGTTGAGAAAATTAATTCTCGGTCGAACGGTAGAGTTAGTTGGACCAAGTTGGAAGTTCTTGGATAAGGATTTTGAATTTGATATGGACTATGTTTTCGATTATAATGAAATGGTAGTAGTTGATAATGCACAAGATATCGATGGAGATCACAACTTTGTAGGACTCAAAGTAGGAGATGTAAATGGAAATGCATTTACAGTACTTGCACAAGGTTATGTAGGTCCGAGATCTACAGAAGTGATGAATGTATTGGCGTCAAGAAAAGGAAATGTTGTAAGATATTCACTTGCAGCCAATAATATGGAAGAACTAATTGGAATGCAATTTGCAATTCAAATGGAGGAGAATATGGAAGTTGTGGCCTTAGGGTCAGACTATATTTCTCTGAGCGATGAGCACTTCGTTCTTACAGATGATGAATTGAGAATCAGTTGGACAAATGAAACTTCTATTAGAGCTAAGGAGCAAGAACTTATGTTCATAGATATAAGAGTAAGCGGAAGTAAAACTCCTGTATTGAAGATGCAATCTAATTCAATGCCCGGAGAGATTTATAATAGTGATCTGGAATCTTTCAATCTTGTATTAAGACAACAAGAAGAACTGATCGAGAATGAAGGCCTCGTCTTGCATCAGAATATACCAAATCCATTTATGGATGCTACAGATATTACATTTGACATGTCTCAGTCTGGTACTGCCCATCTTACCGTAAATGATATAAACGGGAGATCAGTTTATGAAGAAACAGGCCTATTTAAGAAAGGAAAAAATACAATTCGCGTGGATGCTGATGACATTAAAGGAACAGGTATATTCTACTATACCGTGATTTCAGATGGCTTCAAAGAGACACGTCGGATGATCGTTTTACATTAATGATTCTTGATTTTTGGTTTAACCCCGAAGTAGCAATACTTCGGGGTTTTTTAGTTTTATTAGTGAAACGCTGTTTTGAAAATCACGCCACAGTGTGAGAGGTCAAAATAGATAGTTGAATCTACCTTCGATAAGAGATTAGGAGACCTTTATCTCAGTATGGTGGTTATTGAGCGACCAGTCTCAAGACCGCTTCGCATTATTTAGGACGCTGTAATAATCTGTAGTTTCGTGAATTATGATAAGAGTTCAGTAGACGCTACATTAAGTTTGTAGCATATAAATCAATATGTCTCTCAAGCAAACCCTCCCCAGCCGGCCATTTCAAGGGTAGGAATTGTAATTATAGCGCTTCTTGTTTATGAAAACAACTGGCTGAACATCCCGCTCTTTGAAGAGTAGACAGTAGGAGTCTTTAGAATATCACGCTTCGTATTATTTAAGAGTCCAGTAATGCTAACTTTCGTGAATTAAGATAAGCGTTCAGGAGACCTTTATCTCAGTATCGTACTTAATGAGCGACCGGTCTTCAGACCGCCTCGTGTGTTATATCGCTTGAATAATATCATACTGCGTTATAATATGCAACGCACCACTCAAGTCTCTACTCACTACCGCGGGCATTTCTTTAGTGATATATCGATTTAGGTCTTTAAGAGCTATCTCATCCTTTACTTCAGGAAATGGTGCTCCCATAATCTGATCTGCAGTCTTCTCCGTATTTGCAATTGGATTTTCAAGTATGAAATTCAGCAAACGACTTTCTGTTATAGATCCGACGATATCATCTCCTTCCATTACCGGCATTTGAGAAATATCATTCTCTTTCATAAGACTTAATACCATACGCAGCGTCTGGTCTTTGTTGACGGATAGAAATGCGCTATCTATCTTATTGGCAATAAGGTCTCTTACTTTGAGATCACGATCCAAGAATCCGCGTTCTTGCATCCATTCATCATTGTATATTTTTCCTACATACCTACTACCATGATCATGGAATATTACAACGACAACATCATCTTCATTAAGGCGATCTTTTAGTTGAACCAATCCTGCCATTGCAGAACCACAGCTATATCCTAAGAAGATGCCTTCTTCTCGAGCCAATCGACGCGCCATTACAGCTCCATCCTTATCACTTACTTTCTCAAAGTGATCTATCATTCCGAAATCTACATTCTTAGGAAGGATATCTTCACCTATACCTTCTGTGATATACGGATAGATTTCTTTCTCATCGAACTCTCCAGTCTCGTGATATTTTTTGAATACGGAACCGTAGGTATCAACTCCCCAGATCTGAATATTAGGATTTTGTTCTTTTAGGTATTTCCCTGTTCCAGATATCGTTCCACCAGTACCGACTCCTACTATAAGGTGAGTGATCTTACCATCAGTTTGTTTCCAGATTTCTGGTCCTGTAGATTCGTAATGTGCTTGCTTATTGGCAGGGTTGTCATATTGATTCAACCATGCAGAATTAGGAATTTCATTACTCAGTTTTTCTGCTACTGAGTAATAAGATCGAGGATCATCGGGACGCACATCAGTAGGGCAGACGATCACCTCAGCTCCGACTGCTTTTAGTATATCGATCTTTTCTTTGGATTGCTTATCACTGGTCGTAAATATGCACTTATACCCTTTGACGGCAGCAGCTATGGCGATACCCATTCCTGTGTTTCCAGAAGTACACTCTATAAATGTTCCCCCAGGCTTGATTTTACCTTGCGCTTCGGCCTCTTCTACCATTTTAAGCGCCATCCGATCCTTAATAGAGTGTCCTGGGTTATAGGTTTCTACCTTTCCCAATATTAATCCTGGGATACCTTCGGCAACACGATTAAGCTTAATTAGAGGCGTATCTCCTATTGTCTCAAGTACATTCTGCTTGATATCCATCGATTACTTTCTTTATAAGTCACAAAAGTAGGTAAGCCTTTTCACAATTGACATGTTCGGCAGGAGAATTCGCGAATGGAGGTTAATGAAGGAAAGAGAATTAGCAAATGAAAAGTGCATTGCAGCGACGGACACTCCTTTAGGATTTGGGGGCGCGGGAAGGAGGGTTAATGAGGGAAAGTTAGTGTGCTAATTCGTGAATGAGAAAATGTGCTAATGAGGAGAGATCTGAGCAAATCAACGAATGAGTAAATCAACGAATTAGCAAATCAAGAATTTAACAATTCTTCAATCCTTATCTACATAAGTCATCTCGACCATAAATCGCTGGTCCAAAGCACCCAGTGCTTCTGCTACAGATGGAGATATAATAATATTGGCATCATTAGGATATGCATTTCGCGGAATAGTACCAACAACAGTTGCTTCTACACTGCGCTTAAGCATAGGATTGTACAATGCTATTTTAGAGTCTACTTTGGCTCTTGGGTGCATGACAACGAGATCCGTTTCTGAATTGCTACGATGATCCCAAAATGCTATTCCTTTACTCATCTTGATATGATTCGAGAGACTAAGTTCCTGAGGATCAAAATTGCCGAGGCTATCTATAGAATAGTTAGGGATCTCTTTGGTAATTAAATCACTTTCCGACACTAAGCTGATGCGTTCTGTAGAGAATTCGGGAAGCATACTCTCATCTTCTATATTTAACTCAGGGATAATAGTGACAGTCGGTGGTACATCACCATAGGGCCAGTCTATATATCCTAATAATATGGTTTCATTAATAGAAAGCTCATTATTTGACTTGTTATTCAGCTGCATGATTTCTGAGATGTTCTGATGCGCATAGACACTACAGATACTAAATAATGTTTCTCCCTCTCCGACAGTATACATCAGCTTTATAGGATTCTGCAATGCTAAAGGCTGCGTAGATATCTTTGCTGTATTTATCGGAATAGATATAGAAGTATTTAGCTCTAAGGCGATCGTACTCAATCCGGGATTGGCTACTACGAAGTCTGCTTCCGAAATTCCGATGGCCTTAGTTAATGAATACACCGTAAATCCAGGTTGTACTGTCACATTCGTCATCAAGCGCTCACCACTCACCTTATAGACCCTGAGGTCTTTTTGGGCAGAAAGAGGTAACGAAATTATAACAGAGATATACAAATAGAATAGTAATTTCATAGCTTAGATGCTGATAATGTGCTGCAAATATATTACGAAAAATTGTAATATGACTTTTATTTATAATTATTTACCTTCATTGTAATTAATCCAAGATTTCCCTTTATCGCCCGCTGACCAATCAATGGATTAGGATATCGGGCCAATTGTTGAGATTTACTAGGGTGAACATGAAGAAATATATGATTTGTAGGTTTTTAGTAATAGTTTTAATTCTGAGTAGCTACTTCCCAATTTGTAAATGATTTAGCCAACGAAGCATGGAAAAAAGGCGAAGGTTAATAAGTACTTCGAACTCGATAATTTTTAAACAAAAAGAACTTTAATAAAGAAAACCGGATTATGAAAATTGTAAAATTTTACAATTTATGGCACTTAAAGAGTACCCTCTTGTCGTTGTTAACGCTTGTGTTTTTGATTGTTACTTCCTCCTGCACGGATACCAGGACTGCCGATTATGGTGTTCCTGAGCTTGATTTTAAAACGACTGTAGAAAATGAATTTACGCTCCCTGAAGGTTGGGACGTAACGCTATGGGCCGAATCTCCATCCTTATACAATCCTACCAATATGGATGTCGATGCCAAAGGAAGAATTTGGGTAACCGAAGCGGTCAATTACCGTGGGTTCAATAATGATCCAGAGAACCGATTGAGTTTTGAGGAAGGAGATCGCGTGATGATTCTCGAAGATACCAATGGAGACGGTGTTAGCGATTCCTCTAAAGTATTCGTACAGGATAAAGATTTGGTGGCACCGCTGGGCATTGCCGTTGTAGGTAATAAGATCTTTGTCTCTTGTGCCCCTTCTTTAATAGTCTATACAGATGAAAATGGAGACGATGTCCCCGATAAAAAAGAAATCTTTCTTAAAGGTTTTGGTGGATTGGATCATGACCACAGCCTGCATTCACTTATTGTGGGGCCTGACGGTAAATACTATTTCAATACTGGAAATGCAGGACCACATCAAGTAATAGATAAAGCCGGCTGGAAGCTACGTTCTGGTAGTATATATACTGGAGGCACTCCTTATAACGATAGTAATGAGCCCGGACAGATCAGTGATGACGGCCGTGTCTGGGTAGGAGGCCTGGCCTTGAGAATGAAAAAAGATGGTACTGGTCTTGAAGTGATGGGCCATAATTTTCGGAACGCTTATGAAGTGGCCTTAGATTCCTATGGGAACATGTGGCAAAACGACAATGACGATCAAGTTGTAACGTGTCGCGTTACTTGGATTATGGAAGGCGGTAATGCCGGTTATTTCAGTGCCAAAGGCAAACGTAGTTGGCAAGCCGACAAAAAACCTGGGCAGGATATTTTTACATCCCATTGGCATCAAGACGATCCAGGTGTGATGCCAGCTGGAGACAATACAGGTGCCGGATCGCCAACTGGTGTTGTAGTATACGAAGGGGATGCTTTTGGGCCAGAATACAACGGCATGTTGTTGAGTGCCGATGCAGGCCGAAACGTCATTTTTGGGTATCAGCCTTCAGAAAAAGGAGCCGGTTTTGACCTTAAAAGAAGAGACTTAATTACTTCAATGCAAGAATCTACCGAAGATTACAAATGGAACGAAATCGACGGGGATAAACGAAAATGGTTCCGCCCAAGTGATGTGGCGGTGGGTACCGATGGAGCTATATACATTTCTGATTGGTACGATCCTGTGGTCGGGGGCCACCAAATGAAGGACAGTCTTGGCTATGGACGTATTTACCGACTTACGCCCAAAGGAAAGGAATTAAAAAGCCCTAAAATAGACTTGACTACGATTGATGGACAGATCGATGCACTGCTAAATCCGGCAATCAATGTTCGAAGTTTAGGTTTTGAGAAATTATTGCAGCAAGGGGAAACGGTTGTTCCAAATGTTCAAAAAATATTGGAATCCGATAATCCACTTCATAAGGCAAGAGCAATTTGGTTATTATCAAAACTTGGAAACAAAGGGGTCGGCGTCGTAGAAAATATTTTAAAAAATGCATCAGATCCCAGATCTCGTGTTGTCGCCTATAGGTCTCTTAAAACCGATGAAGCCTCAATATTGAAAAATGCACTCGTAGCGGCCGATGATCCATCGCCTGCTGTTCGTAGAGAAGTTGCTTTGTCGCTAAGGGATATTTCATGGGATAAAAGTGGAAAACTCATCAAGGATTTATTTGAAGGTTATGACGGGAAAGATAAGTGGTACTTAGAGGCATTGGGAATCGCAATAGACAACAAATCTGAAGAGGCGTATGCCGCATTACTAACAAGCCAAAAACAAAACCCTGCAGAGTGGTCCGATAAATTTGCTTCTTTGGTCTGGCGCATACATCCAAAAGGTGCTGTAACAGCACTCAAGGAAAGAGCGATGGCCGATAATGTAGAAGATGGACACAAAAAAGAGGCTGTCGATGCGATAGCATTTATAAATGACAAAGACGCGGTTGAAGCGATGATGGAATTAAAAGAATGGGATGGTAGCGAAGTAGTACAAGAATTAGCCGATTGGTGGGTGAATTTTCGGATGACCAACGATTGGTACACCTTGTGGGATTGGCAATCTGAAAGTGGAGTGACTTTTGACCTTCCCCAAGAAATTGCCCTGCAAAAAGAAACTTTATTGGATAATGGCAAATCGAATAAAGACCGCATCGAAGCTGGTAATAAAATGGCGGCTACATTAATCGGTGGACGCGTATTGATTAATTTGGCCGCCGAGAAAAAACTTTCAAGTCATTTGATTTCCGGAGTCTCAGATGTTATTCTTAAAAATCCGGTGTTGGAGATACGCACTTTATCCAATGAATATTTTGACTCCAAGAAAGACAAGCGAATTTCGATCCCCAAAATTTTGGCCCTTGACGGGGATAGCTCAAAAGGGGAAGGTTTGTTTTCATTTAAATGTGCCACCTGCCATAAAAACAACAGGGGAGGTAATGATATCGGTCCTGATTTATCAGTCATAGGAGACAAATTCGATAAAGCAGCGATGCTTGACGCTCTTGTAAATCCGAATGCCTCTATTGTTTTTGGATATGAACCTATGATGGTCAGAGTAAAAGGCGGGCAGGTGTTTTTTGGCTTTCTTTTATCCGATGGAGAAACTACAGTATTGAAAGATATGCTTGGTAAGCGGATCGTAATCGACCCAAAAATTATTGAAAGTAAGGAAAGACTGAAAACGGGGATTATGCCTGATGCTAACATTTTAGAATTAGGAGATCAAGATTTAGCCCATCTTAGTACTTACCTTTTGAGTTTGAAAAATAATGATTTATAGATGTTGTACTTGAAACCAGAATTAAAATCATGAGCAATACCATTACCAGACGGAGCATACTCAAGTCTTCCGTTGGACTCTTGGGTCTAAATCATTTGAGTGCCTATGAAGCTTTCGCATTTGATTTTAGCGACCGATTTAAGATTGGAGCTTGCGACTGGTCAATCAATCAATTAGCAAAAGTAGAGGCTATTGAAATTGGCAAGAAAATAGGTCTTGACGGAATACAGATAAGTTTGGGAACTTTGGCGGATGGTATGCAACTAAGGCAGAAAAAAGTCCAACAACAATACAAAGATGCCTGCAAAAAATATGGCATGTCACTTGGGGGAATTGCCATTGGCGAAATGAATAAAATCCCTTATAAATCGGATCCGAGGGCCGAACAGTGGGTTTCAGATAGTATTGATGTGGCCAAGATCATGGGAGTCAAAGTGGTACTATTGGCTTTCTTTTCGAAAGGAGATTTAAAAAACGATCTGGAGGGTACTAAAGAAACGATTCGCAGACTTAAAAAAGTGGCTTCGAAAGCCGAAGACAATGGAATCATTTTAGGTATCGAATCATGGCTTAATGCCGACGAACATATGGAAATTCTAAACGGTGTCGATTCTCCAAATGTAAAGGTCTATTACGATGTAGCCAATTCTAACAAGATGGGCTATAACATATACGAGGAAATCCGTTCATTGGGCAAAGAGAACATTTGCGAATTTCATGCCAAAGAGAATGGTTTTCTTCTAGGCAAAGGCAAAGTCGATTTTCTGGAAGTTCGCAATGCGATAGATGACATCGGCTATAAGGGTTGGGTTCAGATTGAAGGTGCCGTACCGAAGAATGCCGATATGTTAGAAAGCTACTTGTTGAACAACACGTACCTTAGGTCAGTGCTTGAAGATTGATATGGAAAGACTTTTTACTAAGAAACCCAAAATTTCTATTTTGTGTACGCACGCATCTCAAAGTTCCATCTAAGTTTTTTTTTGAAGAATCTCTTATTACAGGAAGGTTGGCAATTTGGCGTTTATAACGAAACCTAATGCATAGTTGGGGATTAATCAAATTTAAGAAATCCTATATTGAGGCTCTAGAAAATTTAAACCTCTTGAAATAGTATTGATTTTTAAGAAGGAGTATATTGCGCCAAAGGGAGATAAAACCGATCTATTCTATGGTTGTCTTTTTGGCATATTTATAGCGGTCTTTTTAATTTACTTGAAGCCTTTCGATATCGATAATGCAAGCTATGGAGATAGACCATTTACCATTGCCTTTTTTGGTCTGATTTCAAGTCTCGTACTTATCTTACTGTTTTACCTTCTGCCTAAATCGTTTTCCAAAATCTATAGTGACGGAAATTGGAAAGTATGGCATCAAATATCCTTATTAATAACTGCGATGTTACTAATAGCAACATTGAATGGTTTGTATATAAACTATTAAATAACCTGCCTTTCAGCTGGAGTAATTACTTGAAAATCATCTGCTGGACCTTTGTGCTGGGAAGCATACCGATGACTATTATTGTTCTTCTGGACTATAATCGAAAGTTAAAACAGCACTTGATATATGCCACAGATATTGGTAAACAGCTTTATCCCAGCGTGCTATTGGATGCCGATGATATGATATCTATTTTGGATAATAAGGATGAATTTACTGTCAAGGGAGACGATATTTTATATCTCAAAGCCAAGGGTAATTATGTAAGTGTATTTGAGTTTTCCGATGGTACGATTACTAAGAAAGTAGTTCGAACTTCGCTTTCTAAGACTCAAAAGGATAATGATTTCTCTTATATTATCAGATGCCATAGATCATATATCGTGAATCTCAAAAAGGTAATTAATGTAAGTGGGAATGCTCAAGGATTAAAGTTGCATATGGCGGAATCTGATTTTATCGTACCCGTATCTCGTAATTATATTCCTGTAGTACAGACTTTCCTTGGTAAGTGGTAAGCAGACTTTAGCTAAGTCGCCATTCTTTTTAAATGTTAATTTCAATCTTTTTACCCCCGTCCGCCAGCTGGAGGATGAAAGGCTTGAAATTTAGTTTATTCCCTTCAAGGGCTGGGCACATCGAGGAAATTTCAAGTTCTGAGCGTATAGTTAAATCAGACTTCAGCTTGTTACCGACACCAAATACTTTCCTGTTATTCATACCATAGTCTTGTCATTCGAATCTGATGCTTGACATTGACGGATTTGCACCTTATGCCTTGCTGGAATCAACATAGTTTCGAGCTATGATAAAGAAAGCATTTTTTGATATTTCTCTTCTTGGGTACTGCTTCTATGATTATAATGTCGGTGTAATATTTTCAATATAGGATTATAGGAATATTAAAAGGAAAAGAAGTTGCCTCGCAACTTTGGTATATATGCATCCTAAGATTGCACACCCTATGTGGAATTTTTGCAATAAGTATTGGTCCGTTTCAGTTTATCAAAGGATTGAGAAATACATATCCACTATTGCATCGAAAGATCGGATATGTCTACTTTATCTCGATACTCTTTAGTGGAATGTCGGGATTAATAGTTGCTCAGGTTGCTATGGGTGGATTAGTGTCGCAAGTTGGGTTTTCATTTCTTGCCTTAGGTTGGCTGGGCGTAACAATAGCTGCGGTACGCGCAGTAATAAAGGGTGATTTACAAGGGCATCGATTATTTATGATTTTGAGTTATGCTATGACATTTACTGCTATACCTCAGCGTACGCTTCTTTTACTTAGCTTATATACTGAAATTCCTTTTATAGATATATATCGCCTCTCTGCTTGGCTGTGCCATGGGTAATCAATTTGGCGATAGGATATCTTATCTTTTACGCATCCGATGTCCGGAAGAAGCAATTTGCTCATTAGATAAAGCAGGCTTCGTATAAAGTGGCAAACCTAAAAGTTGTGTTAAGCCATAATATGAGCTCTGCGGATCATTGTTTTTTGTCGTTTATAGCGTGTGTTTTGTATTGTTTGTTTCGCAGTTTGTCATATGCGAATAATTTTGAGCTACGTTAGATTATGAGGCAACCTTTGAATTATAATTAACCATGCTTAAAGATAAGGATGTGTATTTTATTATGAAGTGATTTAAGAATTGGACTGATTAACGGGATAGCTGTTTGGTTGTCAGGACATAGCTCTTTTTTCTTCCTGCTTGCCGGACAGGCAGGTTTCTGGCCGAGAATATGTTGTTCAGAGTCATCTTATTTAAATTTTAATTACTTCTGTAACAGAAAAATAGCTTGAATGCGAATTTTGATTTTGATTCTTACAATTATTCTCTTCGTTGTTTCCGACCTAACAGGACAGTTAAAAGGAACAGTTTCCGATGACAAAGGAGAACTATTACCTTATGTCAGTATATATGTACAAAACACGTCTACAGGGACTACAACGAATGCGGTTGGAGCCTATCATCTAAACCTCAAGCCAGGAGAGTATACTATCAACTATCGATTTATAGGATATAAAACCGAAACACGTCAAATAGAAATAAGTGACCAAGAAATAGAGGTGGATATTGTTTTGGAAACTCAGGCGACGTTGCTGAGTGAGGTCATTATCGCTGCCGATGCTGAAGATCCAGCTTATGTTATTATAAGGAAGGCGATTAAGAAGCGAGAATTTTTCAAGAATTACTTCCCTTCATATGGTTGCGATGTATATGTCAAAGGGAATCAGAAAATATCCAATGTTCCAAAGAAATTTATGGGGCAAGAGATCGGCGATCTGGATGGAGCGTTAGATAGTAATAGACAAGGGATCGTATATCTCTCAGAATCTGTGAGCCGGTTGCATGTGGATAATGAGGATTATAAAGAGATCGTTGTGTCATCTAAAATTAGTGGTGATGATAGAGGATATAGTTTTAATAGTGCTCGTGAGATGGAATTTAACTTTTATGAGAACACTATAACGCTGGAAAGGCAAATGGTCACTCCTTTGGCGGATAATGCCTTAGCTTATTATAAATATAAATTAGAAGGAACATTTGCCGATGAGAATGGAAAGCTGATCAATGAAATTTCCGTAATACCAAAACGAAACAATGATCCAGTATTTCATGGGAAAATATATATAGTAGAAGATGAGTGGAGTATCAATTCTTTGAAATTAGGAGTGACTTCCTCCGCATCTAAGGTTTATGTCCTAGATTCCTTGACTTTTAATCAGGTCTTTATTCCAGTAGAAGAGAGTGAGGGATATGTACTTTTCAGTAATACGATTACTTTTGGAATGACGATTTTCGGAGTAAAGTTCCAAGGGATGTTTGGTGGAATGTATAGTAATTACAATATGTCTCCCAATTATAAATCGGGTTTTTTTGATAATTATGTGCACATCGTAGAGGAGAATTCTAATGAGCGTGATAGCGCTTTCTGGGATGATATCAGGCCATTGCCATTAACTATTGAAGAGCAGCAAGATTATAAGAAAAGAGATAGTATCAGTATTGCAAGAAAAGACCCGTTATATCTGGATAGTATTGATCGAGTTAATAATTCATTTGGAATTGGAAATATACTTGGAGGATATAATTATCAGAAACAACGCAAGCATTTCTATCTTGATATAAGTTCTCCTTTATCAGGTATTCAATTTAATACGGTACAAGGCTATAATCTAAATCTTAGCTTCGATGGAAGAAAATACTACGATGAAGATGAAACAAGAAGGATTCTGTTTGGAGGGGATGCTTCCTATGGGTTTTCGGAGAAGAAGCTTAGAGCTAATGGGTATCTAACTTATAGACCTTCGAGGATTAATAGGAGCCAGTTTTCTCTAAGTGGTGGAAGTGATGTGCTGCAATTCAATAGGCAAGAACCCATATCCAATACATTGAATACATTATATAGTCTTTTTCTAAAAGACAACTACGCGAAGTATTTTGATTTAAAATTTGTCAAATTCCAATATCGCCATGAAGCCTGGAATGGGATTTTCATAAATCATTCTTTGGATTGGGAAGAAAGGTCGCCATTGTCAAATAATTCTGATCAAAGTTATTTCAAAAAAGAGGAAGCCTATACTTCTAACGATCCTTTAAACCCCATAGGTGACATTCCTGTTTTTGAGAAACATCAGGCATTGACTTATGATCTTAGTATTGGGATTCGATTCAATCAGAAGTATGTATTGTTTCCAGATCGGAAATTCAATGGAGGATCTACAGGACCACTTTTACAATTGGGCTATACTGGTGCCTTCAATTTTGGTGGTGCAGATATATCATTTCATAAGATTGCCGCATCATTAAGTGATGAATGGGAAGTAGGTGTCGGAGGGCGTCTGCAGTGGTATGTCAATGCGGGAACTTATCTCAATAATGAGCAAACTTCATTTGCTGATTATCGCCATTTTACGGGTAACCAGATATTTTTCACTAAATCTCCTGATTATCAGAGATCTTTCTTAAACCTGCCATACTATGTTTATAGCACGGATGAATCTTATGCGCAAGTTCATCTGCAACATCATTTTGATGGATGGCTATTGGATAAGATTCCTGTATTAAGAAGCCTGGGATGGAGTTTAGTAGCAGGGGCAAAGCATCTTCGTGTTACTGGTAAACCTTCATATTCCGAACTTCATTTAGGCTTAGACAATATTGGATATGGATTTATAAGATTGATACGGATTGATGGGGTCTTATCCTTATCAGATAGTGAGCAGCAATATGCAGTAAGAATGAGCTTAGGGTTCTAAAAGCAAGAAGATCAATTCAACAATTTTCTTTGATTGGACTTTTTACAAGCGTTATATGCAATTTTCTTCCTTGAAAATTAAAGTAATTATATACATTGCTGAGTTTATTGACTGATATTAAGTGATTTCAAATGAGAATATTTCCTTTTGCTTTGATTGTTACATTCTTTTTATGCTTAGGATGTAAGGATAGAACCCGTTATGTACCCGAAGGTTTAAGACTATTAGAGCATCAAGAATTAATGGACCGGGCTCGTAGTGAGCAGTTCCCAGATCCGAATAAGGTCGTTTATAAGCGGCAAGATGGGGAGATTGTTCCTCCGAATGAAGTCAGTTCCTTGGATTTCGTAAAATATACAACAGATCCATATGTAGACGAATCTGGTATTGTACGGGAACTTGTTCTTAGAATAGCTACAGATGCCGACAGGGTATTATATAAGCAATTGCAAGAAGCTTATGAAGAAGGCCCAGCACCAAAAATCCGAGATGTTGACTGTGCTAAAATGGCCTCTTTACTTCAAGGGGTTTATGATGAAAGACAGGAAAATCTTAATGTAGATGGCAATCTTACGAAAGCTATGCAGAAGGGGCACTTGGAGATGGTTTTGAGTATAGGTGCTAGTTGTGGTATGCCAAACCTGAGTGTAGTGAATGAACAGCAAATGGGGGCTATTTGGATGACGATTAGTCAATCAAGCTACCAGTTTCGAAAGGCTTTTTTACCAAACCTTGTTGTGGCTGTTGAAAATGGTGATATCGAAGAAGGAAATATAGCGGCAATCAAAGATAAGATCATGATGGACGAAGGGAAACCGCAGATCTATGGGACGCAAGTCTATCGGGATGACCAAGGAAACTGGAAACTCTATGGTGTCGAAGAACCTGAATACGTGGACCGGAGAAGAGAAGATATAGGTTTTGGTAACTTACAAGAATATCTC
>JBLIDB010000065.1:0-21564 GCA_047634015.1 Saprospiraceae bacterium | reverse complement strand
ACATAATCTATCATAGACTGATCCCAATGCTTCTTCTTTGGCTTAAGTCTGTGTCGTTCAGTAGCTTTTTTGTGCGCTAATTCTGCTTTGTAAGTGTTAGATCTCAAATCAGCGTTCCTTTTAAGCTTACGACTAACAACAGATTTGTCTTTCCCTATAATTTCCCCAATTCTTGAAATACTTACCTTCTTCGCAAGGCCAATTTCTATGTCATATCTTTGATTCAGCGTTAAATGACTCATTCTTTTTTAGATTTTTGCAAACCAAAAATAGAATGAAATTTTCGCCGAGCAGCCTACTTGCTTTTGGCCATGGCCAAAAGCAAGTAGGCTGCTCCTATTCTTATGACAACAGCAAGCTGTTGCATTTGTTAGTTGAATTCAAGAGACGATTGATTTCGGAGTTTATATTGTAGTGATATTATTCTTTATAACTCGTCTCCTATGATGACCATAAAAATATAGGGAACCAGTTTATTCTGCTGTTCAGTTTGATCTTCTAAGTATGAGCTGCACCATGTTCACATTGAAAATTTATTCTTAAGGATGAAAAAGAACAGCTATTTAGAAATAGCCAAGGCATTTATTGCCAAACAAAATGCATGGATAGGTAAGGAGGAATCTTTTTTTGACGAAATAGTAGAGCGTTCTGTTACGCGAATTCAACGAGATTTGAGTGGATTGGAATCGATATTGGAGCAGTCTAATCGATCTCTTATAGAAGCCCGTCAAGATATAGTTGGATTGTCAATAGATATTGCAAAAATGCATAGTTTTAGTACTTGATTTATTCCGAATTCGGCCAATATTCTTCAAAAGACTAACTTGAGAAAGAATTCAGAATATTCTAAAAATGAACTATGATCAAAGATTATTTGGTTTGAGACTTTGGCCTTTCTTTTTTTGTCTTTTGTTTTGCCAATGTTGTCTAGGCAATATTGATAGTCTTGAACAACGCTTAACCGAAGTTGCTACAGGATCCGAACGAGTGGGAGTCTTGAATGAGCTGGCGAAAACTTATAACGGAGAGGATTTTATTAAAGCTAAGAAATATGGAGAGGAGGCACTACTGATGTCTGAATCCATAAATGACCAAATAGGAAGGCGGGAGGCTTTACTCAGGCTATCTTATATCAATTACTACTTAAGTCAATATTCAATAGCATTATCGCTTTCGAATAGATGTGTCCTGCTATGCCAAGAGTCTAATGATATGATTCGTCAGGCCGATGCATATTATAGTAAAGGTCGAGCTCTTTTTCAATTAGGGAGGAGGGATGAGGTAGATTCTCTTTTTGATATATCTCATCAATTAAGTCTTAGGTCGGATTATAAAGAAGGGCTTAGTAAGGCATTTCGAGGGAAAGGTCAGATAGCAGAGTATGCGGGTGATTTTGATGCTGCCATAGTACTGTATCAAGAATTTTTAGATATAGCGGAAGAGGCTGGTTATATAAAGGGTATAACAAATGCAAATCGTGATATCGGGCGATGCTATGATTTGAGTGGGAGATATGATCAAGGGTTGGGGTATTATTTGAAGAGCCTTAGACTGGCAGAGGAATACAAGCTCACATTTGCCCGAGCGAGAGCTACAGGCAATATTGCCAGCCTTCATAATCTCATGAAGAACTATGAGAAATCTATAGAATACGCCAGTAAGGCAATTGTCTTATTTGAAAAGACTGGAAACCTCAAGGGCTTGGGAGGTTCGACAAGTACTATCGGGAATGTCTTAAATAAAATGGGAAAGCCCAGAGAAGCACTGCCATATTTTGAAAAGGTGCTTGAAATCAGGAAGAAACAGAAAGATAAAAGAGGCCTTTCTTTTGCCTATGCGAATTTTGGAAGTTCGCATCGCCGTTTAGGAAATATAGCAAAAGCCAAAGAGTACTATTTAAAATGCCTCGAATTGCGCGAAGAAATAGGATTTAAATTTGGTGTTTCAGGAATCTGCCAGAATCTGGCACGCTTGCATATGGGTGAAGGGGAATATATTGAGGCCTTGCCATATATCAAGCGCTCTTTAGAATTGGCTAAAGAGATGGGCGGCTTACAAGAGGCAACAGCGTCTTACGAGAAGTTGGCGAAGTGTTATGAGGAAATTGGAAATATTCCACAAGCTTTTGAATATCAAAAACTATATGCAGTCCATCGTGATAGTATGTTAGGAGAGGATAGGAATAAGCAAGTGGCTGATATGCAAGTCTTGTATGAAACAGAGAAAAAGGAAAAACAAATTTTTTCTCAGGAGAATGAAATTCTCGCTTTGCAAAAAGAAAAGACAAAGATCACTACTCAGCGAAATAGTATTATAGCAGGATCAATTGCTTTAGGTGTTATCGGACTTTTAGCTTTTTATTTTAATAGAATGAGACGAGAACGGAATGACAAAATAGAATTCACTGAAGCACTCATATATGTCCAAGAGGAAGAGCGCAAAAGAATCGCAAGAGATCTTCATGATGGTGTGGGGCAATCATTATTGCTCATCAAGAAACAGTTGGAATCCACAACTGCAGATGCTATAGGTAACCAAGAATTAATTTCTTCGACGCTCGAAGAAGTGCGTTCTATATCACAAGATCTACATCCATTTCAATTGGATAAATTCGGATTGACCGCAACAATAGAAAATGTGATTTCCAAAGTGGAAAAGTCAACAGACATATTCATTACGCATGAAATAGTTGGAATAGATAACCTTCTTACTAAGAATGCAGAAATTAATCTTTATCGTACTATCCAAGAGGCATTTAATAACATCGTTAAACATTCAAGTGCAACAGCTGCAAAAATCAGTATACAGAAGGAAGCCGGTAATATTAAAATTCAAATACGAGATAATGGAATAGGATTTGACGCTCAGCATGGCAAGCAATCCAAAAGTATGGGCTTAAGAACTATGAAAGAGCGCATCGCAAATCTTCGGGGACAAATAGAGATTGATTCTCAGTTATCAAAAGGAACGATTATTACCATTTCGATCCCTTACCAAAAGGTGTAAGTGAACTACTGAAGGAGACGAAGGACCTCAATTGGCTGGGAGCTGCAAGTGATGGAAAAGAAGCTTATAACAAGATAATAAACTTACAACCTGATGTTGCCATTCTCGATATAGAGATGCCGCATATGTCAGGAATTGAAGTGGCCAGTAAACTGATTAAGGAAGGAAGCAAAACGGAATTCGTTTTACTTACCCTGGTTAAGGAGGAATCATTTTTTCGGAATGCCTTGGAGAGAGGTATAAAAGGATACCTTCTGAAAGAAAGTCGTGAGGATGAAATTCTCAAGTGTATTCGATCTGTATATCGGTGTATGCCTTATGTTAATGCAAGTCTTACCCAATTCTTGATTAAGAATAGTTCATATAAAGACAACTTACTAATGGACTTGACACATCAGAGATCAACATCTTGAAATTAATTGCTAGACAAAAATCTACTATTCAAATAGCAGACATGCTTTTCATAAGCCCTAAAACGGTTGCCAACCATCGTTCTAACATTGGGAAGAAACTTAAACTATCAGGAGAGCAGAATGGCTTATTAGAATGGGCTATGAAGCAAGAAGATCAGCTTTAGACGGAATCAAATTTTGAGAATAACATCCATTTGAAGTGATTTATGAATTGGACTGATTCTTTTTAGTACCATGCTATGGATGAAAGAATGATCTCGAAGAGGGCGGACTTGCAAAGCTGAAGCCCCCCTGCCAGACAGGCCAGGATATAGCTGTAAATGACTTACTCGTAGTCATCCCGTTTAAGAATGTTGATAAAATAAATGTTCACTTTGATGCTGATCTTTTACCCTTATCCGTCGTTGAAAAAATACTCATTATGCCTCGTACAACTCCGTTTTTTGCGCCTATACTAAGAACAAAATCTCTATCCAGAAAATATACCTTACTTTAATCGCCATACCTTAGTTCGTAAAGCACTTCTATGGTTGAGTCCACTCCAGAAAGTCATAATACCGGGAAACGTCCCTTTTGGCTATATTTCCATTTTTCTCAACTCCCTGATGCTCAGGCATCACCGAGGTTCGAAAAATAAATATCTCATCCAAAATCTTCCATTTCCTGATGATCCTCACTTTCCGGAGTGGACTCATGGTTATATTTTTATTTCTGAACTTTATAAGATATCTTACGGGCTTGCGAGATTGCATCAACCTCAAGAAATAATGAGAGCCTTATTCCTTCTGTTGTATTTGTCAATTCATATGGCCGTTTTAAGCGCTCAGACCACTGCGGATTCATTATGGCAGATTTGGCAAGATGAATCGGCAGAGGATACGATTCGAGGCGATGCACTTTTGGGTTTTATATACGAAGATCTTTTCTATACTCAAGTAGATAGCGCCATTATTCTGGGTATCACTCTTTTTGAATTCAATCAAGAGATCAGAGACTCAACACAAATGGTTGATGCCGCCATGCTGGTAGGATATGCTTCCTTTCGAGCCGGTAATTACCCACAGGCCTTTGCGTATTATGATAGAGGTTTAGAGGTAGCAGAAGCATTGGACGATAAGGCTGGTATGGCAGGTATATTGTTGCAAACTGGATTTATTTACCATGACAATGGAGATATTATCAAGGCACTTACCTTCTATCAGAGGAGTTTGAAATTATCGGAGGAAATTGATGATGCAGGAGGTATTGGATCCGTGTATAATGAGTTTGGAAATATATACAAAGGGCAAGGAGATTATGTCAAGGCTCTAGAATATTACTACAAGAACATTGAACTCAAGAAAGGAGAAGTTACAGATGCTAATAGTGCTTCCGTCTACACTAATATCGCAGATATTTACTCGGCACGGGAGGAGTATGATCAAGCCCTTTTATACTTTGAGAAGAGTCTGAAAGGATATGAAGAAAAAGAAGATAAGCTCGGCATAGCTTCTGCATTGGCTGGAATAGGAGGTGTAAATATTGCTCAAGGGAATGTTAGAGAGGCATTACAATACTTTCATAAGAGTTTGTCGATAAGTGAAAGTATTGATGATATTCAAGGATTGGTAGCTACACTTTTGAGTATAGCTTATCTCCATTTTGACCAGGGTAGACATGATCTTGCGATAAAACATTGCAAAAGGTGCTTAACACTCGCTCAAAAATTAGAAGATATTGATGCTCAAAGTGAGGCAAGTGATTGCTTATATGAAGCTTATAGGGCCATAGGTAACACTTCAGGAGCATTGGAACAACTTGAACAAACCATACTATTAGATGATAGTTTGAAATCTAATGAGACGTCTCAAAAAATCCAACAATTAGAATTTTCTAATCAATTGGTAGCGGATAGTTTGATTCAAGTAGAGAAAGATCTCAAAGTGAAACTGGCGCATCAGATTGAAGTCAGTAGAAAAGATAGAAATAGAAATTTTGCAATCGGAGCTGGTATCTTTTTCCTTTTCCTTGCAGGTGGTTTTTTTAGTAGATGGCGCTATGTGCAGAAATCAAAAGCCATTATTGAGAAAGAGAAGAATCGATCTGAAGCTTTGTTGCTTAATATCTTACCTGCCGAGATTGCAGAAGAGCTCAAAGAAAAGGGAGAAGCAGATGCGCGAGATTTTGAATTGACTTCTATTTTGTTTACAGATTTTAAAGATTATACTGCCAAGTCTGCTCAGTTAACAGCCAAGGAATTGATAGGGGAGATAAACCACTGCTTTATGGCCTTCGATCATATTTGCGGCGATTATGGAATCGAAAAAATAAAAACGATTGGTGATTCTTATATGGCCGCAGGAGGATTGCCAGTACCTTCTGATACTTCAACTCAAAATACGATTTTGGCGGCTTTGGACATGCAGTCTTTCATTAATGAAAGATTTATTGAGAAGAATAGTAAAGGAGAAATTGCATTTGAGATGAGACTTGGGATTCATACAGGGCCAGTAGTAGCGGGAATAGTAGGGGTTAAAAAATTCCAGTACGATATATGGGGCGATACGGTAAACACAGCATCTCGGATGGAAAACAACGGAGAAGTCGGTAAGGTGAATATCTCTAATGATACCTATGAACTACTAAAAGATTATACGGCCTTTACTTTTCAATCACGAGGAAAAATAAAAGTGAAAGGGAAGAAGGAAATGGAAATGTGGTTTGTGGAGTTAGCTCCTAGTGATATGAATCTCTTAGATGTAAGCTCATGATATCCATTAGAATTTTTTGGAAGAGGATAGGTATTAACCATTATATCATGTCTTGGTATTTTTGTTTCCTTTGACATTGTGAAAGTTAGAATCACTAAAAGACGAAAATTGAGATTATCAAGACTTAAATGTTTTGTTGCCCACCCATTCCTTTTGCTGTTTGTAATTATGGGAATCTTTAATATTGATGCATACGGCCAATAAATTCCAGATGGCTTTGAAGTGGTTAAAGTTATGGAAGGTTTGCAAGATCCAGCGAGCTTTGCTTTTTCTCCCGATGGTCGATTGTTTTATGGAGAAAGGATCACGGGTCGATTAGTAGTGGGCAAATGGGACGCTGCTACCAAATTATATCTTAGTGAGGATAATCCTTTTTATGAGTTTGGTGATCCTGCTGAGCGGCACCGCTCCTCGGGATTGAGAGGGTTTACTTTTGATCCTAATTATGGAGAGAATGGATTCATTTATGCATTTTATATGCGTTATATTCCGCGTCATAATCAGGTGGTAACAATCCAAGTAAATCCTAGTGACGAAGATGTTGAGATAGGAGGTGAAACTGTTTTGATGGAATTACCTTTCAGTTCTTCTAATTCGAGTGGTAGTCATAATGGAGGTTTTTTTGGGACGGATCAGAAGTTATATTTTACTACAGGTGATGGATGAAATGGGGGAGACGATGTCCAAAGTCTTTCTACTTACACTGGCAAGGTAATGCGCATCAATAGAGATGGATCTATACCCTCAGACAATCCCTTCTATAATGATGCTTCGGGAGCCATGAGAGCAATTTATGCCCTTGGACTTCGCAATCCATATTCGGTATCTAACTTATCTCCTAAAGGTCAGATTTATATTAATGATGCTGTCGGTCCTGATAAAGGATCTGTATATCGGCTAACGCCAGGAGCTAACTATGGTCACGATGGATATGATGGTATTGGTACGGAAACTGACTTGTGGGCGAACATGTCTGTATCAGATGCGCTTGTAATTACTGGAGGATTGTGGTATCCCAGTGTTGGGTATTGGCCATCAATGTATCATGGTAATTACTTCGCTGCATTTTGGGGTAGTAATTCTAATAATGCCCCTGGTGCTATTACAAGAGCAGTGTCTGAAATCGATAATACCAAAAGCATGTTTTATGATAATATATTACTGCCAGGAGGACTTAAGCCAGTGATGCTGAAGTTAGGCCCAGATGGTGATATCTATTATATGATGACAGACCATGAAACTGGAGTAGGTGATATTTATAAAATTGTATATACAGGAGAGCTAAGAGCAAAAGCGCCTATTTTTACCCCTGAGGCGGGGCAATATCCTGATTCTATTTATGTCGCAATGAGTTCAGAATCGAGTAATACTGATATTTATTTCACAATGGATAATAGTCAGCCGGATAGTACAAGTAGTTTATACGTATCACCAATCTTGGTAGATACTGCAATTACAATAAACGCTATTGCATATGAAGTGGGGAAATCTCCAAGCGCAGTTTCTAATGCAACGTATTCCATTGGTGCGATTAATAATCTTCCACCAATAGCAAATGCAGGCCCTGATTTAATTGTCGCGAGAGGTAGAGAGATTACATTGAATGGATCAGATAGTTTTGATCCTGACGGAAGTCCATTGGAAATACAAGAACATTGGGAACAGATAGGAGGATGTCCAGTTGCCATATTAGATGCTGATGAGACAGTTGCCAATTTTACACCAATGGATTCTGGACTGTATGTTTTTAAAATAGTTGTCGAAGATATTTACGGAGAGAAGGATTCTGATAATGTAATTATAACAGTCTTGCCATTTATCGATGATTACTTCGATATTCTAATAGCAAGATGGTCTTTGGAAGAGGGAGCGGACGCTGTTGCTGAAGATGCGTCGCCTAATTCTTATACTGGAGAAACGATGAACACATCTTGGTCCATGGAAACTGGAGAGAGGAGTCATTTTTCCTTGAGATTTGACAATGCAAATGATCGAGTGGAAATTGAGGATCTGGATGTAACAGGGTAGGCGATGACGATCTGTTTTTGGATAAAATTGTCCACTTATACTCAGTCCGATGCGCTTTATTTCGAAAGCTACTGGTCAGAATGATGATGATCACTACTGGATGGTCAGCACATTAAATGATTCCCAACTTAGATTTCGGCTGCAGACGAACAATGGGGGGACAGCAACATTAGTAAGTGAAGTCGGTGTACTTCCTTTATCTAAGTGGTGTTTTATAGCTGCCACTTATGATGGACTGAAAATGAGAATATATAAGGATGGATTACTGCTTGACTCATTAGACAAGACAGGATTGATAGCTACCAATCCTAATATTAATGTTTGTTTAGGCAATCAACCCCTCTCTGCAACGGGAGGAGCAAGGCCCCTTGATGGCTTATTAGATGAGATGAGAATTTATGGCAATGCACTTTCTCATTCTGAGATTAATCAAGTATATCAAGCGAAGAGCCAACAGCTTTGTTTGAATAACTTATTGGTTACTAAGGCCATTCCAGGTATAGAAAAATATAAGGTAAGTCTTCAATTACAATCTTCAGGACTATTTTCCAATCCAGCGAATATTTTGTTTCAAGCAGGGGAATCAATCGAAATGCTACCGTCCTTTACCATAGAGATGGGGGCATCATTGTTAGGGCAAATAGCCCAATGTCAAGATTGATAGATAATCTGTGTTTTAGTTTCCAGGTTCATTATTAGTGGATGTAGAATTTATCCCACTGAAAGAATTGAAGTCAATTATTCAAATTCACCTATTGAATAGTGATTTATATCGCCCTAAGACGGTTTCTAATCATCACTTGAAAGTTGAAAAAATTATACTCTCGCGTAACCAAGATGGTTTATTGATACGGGTTTTGAAAAAAGGAACAACTTTAATAAAAGCCTAACCTTAAAAGATGGCACCGATATTTTCATTAGACTTCCTAAGAAAACAAATCATTCAAATTCATCTTATATACCTTGCCTATTGGTATGATGTGCGTCCCTATACTAATACGATTTCCTTGGATGCTATCGATGTGATTTTTAGCAACGGCAAATGATTTATGAACTTGAATGAACTCACTCTTTGGAAGTGTATCAAGAAGGCCAGAAATCTTCTCCCGAGTAAGAATGGAATTATCATTTAGGATAACTTTCGTGTAGTTACCTGAAGCTTCCAGATAAAGGATGTCATGGACTTTTACTTGTACTATTTTATTATCTCCTTTCAAGAATATCCGCTCGTCTTTTTCGGTGACAATAGTTGTAGTGCGAATGCTTTTTTCAAGAGTTGAAGTGGATTGTGTTTTATTTATGGCCTTTATAAATCGCTCGAAAGAGAAGGGTTTCAACAGATAATCAATGACGTTAAGTTCATACCCTTCAAGTGCAAATTCGCTGTATGCAGTTGTAACAATTACCTTGGGAGCATAAGTCAGGGTCTTTAGAAATTGAAAGCCGGATAACTTAGGCATATTGAGATCCAGGAAGATGAGATCTACATTGTGGTTGTTAAGATATTCTATAGCTTCAAATGCATCATAACAACTGGTGAGAAACTCCATATTAGGAAGCATGTCACAATAGCCTTTGATAACCTTATGGGCTAAATGTTCATCATCTACTATGATATATTTTATCATTATAATTGTAAAGATAGGTTAGCAGCGTAAATATCATAGGATATATCAATTGTTAATTCATGATGCTTAGGGTATACCAGTTCAAGCCTTCTTCTTAAATTAGAAAGTCCGATGCCTTTCTCATCAGTTACTTCATCAAGGTCAAAATTGTTTTTAACGTCAAACGTAAGTTGTTTTTTGTTTCCTTTTAGAGATATATGGACATAGGCTTCTTTTGGTAATTTTTCAACGCCATGTTTAAATGCATTCTCGACAAGTATGATAAACATCAAGGGCATTATTTCTATAGAAGTGTCCTCCAGCTCTTGGATAAATTGAATGTCAATCTCCTTGTAATATCGCATTTGGTGGAGCTCTAAAAAATTATGGATATATGTTATTTCATCTCGAATAGGAACAACATTTCTATCGCCTTCATATATGCTGTAGCGCATAAGATCTGAAAGGGCCAAAATTAATTTTTTTGCTTTTTCGCTGTCTTCGTCTACAAGGGCATAGAGGTTATTGAGCATGTTAAAAAAGAAGTGCGGGTTCACTTGGCTCTTGAGGTGAAGCAGTTCTGTTTCTTTCTTTTCTTTTTTGAGGTTGAGGATAAACTTGATTTGTTTGACTATCCACCATACTCCAGAAGCGAGCCAGAAGACAATGAATATGGTCCCAATTAGATCCAAAAATGGTTCGTCCTCATAATTAAGAGCTATTATAAAAAGGAATGTTATTACTCGGCTTCCTATTCCCCACAATCCAAAATGAAGGTAGGCTTCTATTAAACTACGACCCGTCCAAAATCGTGAAAGTTCTAAGTATGTATGTAAGAGTATGAAAAGTCCGACAAGGGCAAAAAATATGGTTAAGTCCATATTGTAAGGAATGGACTCTACTATTGCAGATATATATATAATACCTAATAAAAATAAGAAGGAGTACTCCCCATATAATGTAGTTATAGCTTCAATTTTAACAATCTTAAGTTTCTTTAGCAAACTCAGCGTGATGTAATAAATAACTACAATAATAGAAGCAAATAATGCAGTAACACCAGCGTTTTCAAATCCCCAATCGAGAAATAAGAAACCGCTGGAGAAGAAGAGCACTGATATTATTATTGCCCTGACAAACCTCGGAAACGTTTTTATTTTTTCTATCACATTACAATGATAACATAGTCTTGGACCCAGACCAAAATACTTGTTCAACGGTTCATCCATAGTGATCAACATACCCTGAGATTAGTTGAACGCACTTGATATATCATACTGGTTTATGTGCATATGGATACTATGTGTTCATCACATATATTATTAAGAACTAAGCTTCTAAAATATGTTCGTGGAAAATTAAACTTACATGAGTATACTTAAGATCTCTAACCTATCCAAGACATATGAGAATGGTGTCAAAGCCCTTGATGATGTATCATTAGAAATTCCAGTTGGGATGTTTGGTCTGTTAGGTCCCAATGGCGCCGGGAAGTCTACATTGATGCGCACTATCGCAACATTGCAGTCAGCGGATGCTGGAAGTATTACCCTTGGGGGTATCGATGTCTTATCACAACATATGGAAGTGAGACGAGTCCTTGGGTACCTACCACAAGAATTTGGTTTGTATCCAAGAGTATCGGCGGTTGAATTGCTGAATCATATTGCCATACTTAAGGGTGTAACTGACACCAAAGAAAGAAAAGACACTATAGATGCCCTCTTGCAGAGAACGAACTTATACGAACATCGTAAGAGAAAATTAGGGGGGTATTCTGGAGGAATGAAACGGAGGTTTGGCATCGCTCAGGCGTTGCTCGCCAATCCTAAACTGATTATTGTCGATGAGCCAACCGCAGGCTTAGATCCTATAGAACGCAACAGATTTCACAATCTACTCTGTGAACTTGGGGAGAATACGGTCGTAATACTATCCACTCATATCGTCGAGGATGTCAAAGAGCTCTGTACTAATATGGCCATCATCAACAAGGGGAAGGTCTTAGTACAAGAGGATCCTATGGTCAGTATTAGGAACTTGGAAGGTAAGGTCTATCGCAAAAAGATCGCTAAGAGTGAACTGGCGACTTATAAGCTATCTCATCAAGTTATTGCGCAGCGATTGGTGCAAGGAAGGCAGGTGATTCATGTGTTAGCAGCGGGGAGTCCTGGAGAGGGATTTGATCAAGTAAGTCCAGATCTAAGTGATGTATACTTCTCAAATATTTTAAGCGACGAGTCTAATTAATAGCCCGTCACTGCTCTTTAATTAATTATAAACCCCAACTGCTTCCAATGAGATTTTTAGAAATATTAAAATTTGAATTATCATATCGTGCCAAGCGACCGGAGACGTATGCTTTCTTTTTTGTTGCTGTCCTGATTGGATTATTGTCGGTCGATTTTATTTTTGAGGGAGGACTTGGTGCTGTTAAAATGAATTCTCCATATGCCATTGCGCTGTCGATGAGCATCTCTCAAGTATTAGTGTTGCTTATATCTTCTATGATCATGGGAGTGGCTGTCTTGCGTGATTATCAATATGTCATGGAGTCCTTGATATTTGTGACGCCCATTACTAAAATGCAATATTTACTTGGACGATTTTTTGGCTCCTTTATAATTCTATTCTTGGTTTCAATCGGATTAATAATAGGCTTGATGTTGAATTGTTATGCACCTTGGAGAGGGTCAGATGAGCTTTTAGATTTTTCTTTAGCTGCCTATCTGTGGCCCTTTGTGGGTATGGTTATTCCAACTTTGGTGTACTCGAGTTTGATATTTTTTGTAAGTGGGATGTTGAGCAAGAAGTTGATTGTCGTCTATACGCAGGGGATTTTCTTTTTTATGTTTTATCTGGTTACAATGGTTTTGAGTCAGCATCTTGAGAACAAGCAACTTGCGACCCTTCTTGATCCCTTTGCATTTCAAACGATGAAATCTGTGGTTCAATACTGGACACCGACGGAGCGTAATTCACAACTGATTCCATTGGGAGGGCTTGTATTTTATAATAGAGTACTATGGATGGCAATTGGATTGTTAGTAGGATATATAGGATATCGGAAGTTTTCTTTCGATTTGATTTCAGGAAAGAAGCGGAAGCGTACTATTGAAGACGAAGATGCTCATTCGACTCATTCTATTACCTTTGCGCTACCGGAAATCACCATTAATGATAATGCGAGGTCGGACGTACGTAAGTTCTTGCAAAGCACTAAGTTTCATTTTCTCACGATACTACGAGAGCCCATATTCTGGGTGATTGTGGCATGTCTGATTGTTACTATATTTATTAATTCAATTAATCTGGGTACGGCATACGAGGTTGATAGTTTTCCTAAGACTTACCTCATTGTAGAAGAACTTAAAGAACTTTCGGTATTCTTTTTTATAATCGTTCTTATCATCTACTCCGGCGAATTAATGTGGGAGAGTCGTGATGCGCGAATCGATGCTGTTATGGATGCATTGCCGGTCGGTAACTTAAGTAATATGCTAAGTAAGTTAGCGGGTATCTCCTTGATGTATACATTACTGATGATTGTACTTGTTATTACAGGTGTGATTTTTCAATTATTGAGTGGTTATTATGAATTCAATTTGCCAGTATATATGTCCGGATTGTTTCTTGGGTTGATGCCAGACCTCATCTTAATTACAGGGATGTCTTTTCTACTACAAGCCGTCACGAATCATAAGTTTTTATCTCATTTACTTTTGGTGGTTGTTGTTGTTTTTATTGTAATGCTCAATGCTGTGGGCTATGATCATCCATTAATTTCCTTCGGAGGAATTAGTCTTGGCATGTATTCTGAGATGAATGGCTATGGAGATAGTGTATTCCCATTTTTATGGACAAAATTTTACTGGTTTTCATTTGCGATGTTGCTGGTTCTTGTGGCAGTTGTCCTAGGTGTTAGAGGTAAGGAAGTACGACTTGTGAGTCGATTGAGTACTATTCGTCATCGTTGGTCTACGCCGATAAAGCGACTATGCATAACCGGTATTATGGCCATGATGATGTCTGGATGTTTTATATTTTATAATACCAATGTGCTGCGAGAGTACACACTCCCTGAGACAGAAGAAGCGTATAGAATTACCTATGAGAAAAGATTGAAGAAGTATGAATATAATCCTCAACCCAAGATTGTAGACATCAATCTCGAACTTGAATTATTCCCCAGGGAACAAACATATATAGCTATTGGCACATTTGTACTTGAGAATAAAAGTGATATTCCGATTGCAGAAGTACATATTCAAAAAGTGCCAAGTGATTATATTATATTGGATACGTTGTTCTTTTCTGTGGATGGGATGATGAATATTGAGGATGAGGAGTTTGGATATTATAAATATAAATTGGAGACTCCATTGGCAGTGGGAGATACAGTAATAATGAATTTTAGGCAATCCTATTCTTCCTATGGGTTTGGGCCCTCTTCTGCTACAGATATAGTTTATAATGGTACTTTCTTGAACAATGATCACTTCCCGACCCTTGGGTATAATAGCAAGTTTGAAACGCGTGATGCGAATATTAGAAAAAGTAATGAGCTCGCTCCAAGAAAGGATAGAGCGAACATAAATGATGTACATGAATTGAAAAATGGAAAGACAGGTGGAGATGGCTATGAGATCAACTTTCAAGTGGTTGTTAGTACAGTTTCAAGTCAGAGGGCCATCGCTCCAGGAGCCATAGTAGAAGAATGGCAAGAAGGAGATCGCAATTATTATCATTATAAAATGAATGAACCGATGATTAATTTCTATAATGTGGTATCAGCGCGGTATGAAGTTGTACATGAGTATTGGAATTCTAATGTTGATACCACAGGATCATCAGTGCAATTAGAAATCTATCATCACCTTTCGCATGAGGATAATCTTGAGCGAATGATGGATGGGATGAAAGCTTCACTGACGTATTATGAAGAAGCATTTGGCCCATATCCATATCAGAATTTGAGGATTATGGAGTTTCCAAGATATCGATCATTTGCGCAGTCTTTCCCCGGCACCATACCTTATTCTGAATCCTTGGGTTTTATTCTTGATATCGATGATGACACAGATGTAGATATGGCATTTTATGTGACCGCTCATGAAGTCGCACATCAGTGGTGGGGACTTCAAGTAATAGCAGCTAATGTAGAAGGGCGACACATGATCTCAGAGGCATTGGCTCAGTATAGCGCACTGATGGTATTGCGCAAAGAGTATGGTGAGAAGAAAGTGAGACAGATGCTCGCTCAAGAAAGAGAGCGATATTTGAAAGGAAGGACAAACGATGATAAAGTAGAAACTTCTTTGGCAAGGGTTACAAGTCATAAATATGTGCATTATGGCAAGGGCGCGATTAATATGTTTGCATTACAAGATTATATCGGAGAAGAGATGGTCAATCTTGCTTTACGCCGATTTGTAGACGATTGGAATGCATTTGGCGAAGACCACCAAGAAGACAGATATGCAACTACAGATGACTTGCTGTCCTATTTTAGAGAAGTAACACCCGATACCTTGCAGTATGTCATCACAGACCTTTTTGAGACGATCACATTGTATGACAATCAAGTGAGTGAAGCATCTTATAAAGAGATCTCTCCAGAAGAATATGAGATATCTATGGATATTCAATCTATAAAGTATCGTGTCGATAGTTTAGGAATAGAATATGAGATAAGTTCCAATGATTGGGTCGATATCGGGGTATATGCTTTGAACGAGGAAGGAGACGAGCAACTTGTTTATTTGCAAAAACATAAGATAAATGCTCCAATATTTAATGTAGTCCTACGAACTAAACGGCTACCCACAAAAGTAGCTATCGACCCCAATAATATATTAATTGATAGAATGTTGGATGACAATCTCAAAGAAGCAAAACGTAATACGTTGATGTAATTTGGGAATTGGGCTGACTACTATATATTTTGAGCGTGGCTCCCTTCAGGGATTAAGGGCAAGCGTGCGGCCCTTAGAATTCCTGACAGATGAATATTACGAAGGGTTATGAGCATTATAGGAAGATAGCCATTTTCTAAATGCGAGCCCTTTGTTGGCCCATTTTCTCAACCCGCCCATCATGAATGAACGTGGTGCTAAAGATTTTAATCAATAGATTTCCCTGATGCTTGCATCGAATGGTTAACAAAAAGTGGTTTTCGAAGGAAAGGTTATTAGCCATTGATTCGCGGGCTGCGATACTCCGTCCACTAGCGGCGGGGTAGTTCATTAAACTGATCTATATACTTTACACCACGAAGAAAAGAAGCATTGGAAACACTTCGATTCTTGTATTCTGTCTGTTGCCAAGCAAGGAATACATCTTTGTTTTATAATCTTCCTTTTTTCGAATCTTCTCCTGACCATTCGTATTAAATCCATATTTCGCATCTCTAAATTATCTATTTTTCTACACGAATTTTATTAGAAATAGGGGCCAGGCCCTATAGATTTCCAGTCCAGGCCCTATACCGAGTAATACCAGATGTAGATATTTTTACAACTAAGAATTCACTTCAGAATTTTTACTGCTTCAAACAAAACAAAGGGGGTTCTAAACACAGATAAAAGCTGTGTTTAGAATCCCTTTTATTCACGTATCAAAAACTAATATCATGATGGTTTCAACCCGCGAAAAAGAAGTCCTCAGTCTCATTGCTTACGAGTTTACTTCCAATGAGATTGCACAAAAGCTTTTTATGAGTATTCATAAAGCTATTAGTCATCGTCAGAACCTTATGGCAAAATTTGGAGTGCGTAATACTGCTGGCCTTATCAGACGAGGGTTTGAGTTGGGGTATATTCAATTATGCAATACCACATCAGGTCTATCCCTTTCGTCATATACTAACTAAGTATGAAAGAAGGGAACAATCGACCGATGGTACTGAAAATGGGATCATTGATTTTCAAAAGCTTCTGTTTGGCAAAGCAGATTATTGTTTTAGCGTATGAAGCACAATAAATCTAAAGTGAGTCAATTGGAATTAGCCAAGGCTCTTATAGCCAAACAAAATCTCTCAAGAGATAAGAAGCGATCGGTTTTTGAAGAAGGAACGAAGCGTTCTGTAGTTCAATTTCAAAAAGATCTAAGCGATATTGAATTAATTCTAAAATCGTCTAATCAATCTCTTGAAGATGTCCGTCAAGATGTATTAAAACTATCACATGATATTCTAAAGCTGAATAATTACAACTCATGAGTATATATTTACTGACTATCGTAAACAATAGAAAGAATAAAGTATACAGAATTTAAGATATTGTGTATCACAATGGCAGTATAATATGATGCTTGAGTCCACTCCAGAAAGTCATAATACCGGGAAACGTCCCTTTTGGCTATATTTCCATTTTTCTCAACTCCCTGATGCTCAGGCATCACCGAGGATCGAAAAATAAAAATCTCATCCAAAATCTTCCATTTCCTGATGATCCTCACTTTCCGGAGTGGACTCATGCTTTAAATGTTACTTGTTGTAAGTGTTAAAATTTTGCTACTTTTTCAATCTGATTGACCATGAAATGAAAATAGCAACCTTTATATTGTTCTTTGTGTCGTTCATAAACTCATTCGCTAATACAACGATTGATAGTTTAGAACTTGAGTTGACAAATTCTAAAACGGAACATGATAGAGTCATTATATTGAATCACTTGTCTGATTTACTTGCGTCGGTAGATGCAAGTGCGGCTGCCACATATGCTAAAGAAGTTATAGCCTTGACTCAAAAGTTGGAATTGATTGAAGAGGAGGCCTACGGTCATTACTATCTCTCCTCAGCCAACTATGTTCTTGGCCTGGTCGAACCAGCCAATACCCACCTTGATTCCGCAATTGTGAAGGCCCAAGAATACGAGAACAATTCCTTATTGGGTCATGCACTATATATGAAGGGATTGCTCACGGCTGATAAGGGAGAAATGGAGGAAGCAAGATCTCTTTACCAAAGAAGCCTGGATCTCGCACTCCAATCGGATAATAACAGAGCCCAAGCCCAAGCCCTGAGTGGTCTGGCCTATGTCCTGCGTCGAGATGGGAATCTGGACTCAGCTTTTACCCTTTACTCGAATGGACTTTTGGCAGCACATAAGGGCATGGATTCAAGAGATATCGCCCAAGCTTTCAATAACATGGGCGTCATTAATGAATTGCGAGGACAAGTTGATATCGCCTTGGAATTTTACCTGAAAGCACTCCGTCTTGCAGAAGAAACCGAGAATATTAAAAGTATTGGAGTCGCCGCTTCAAATATCGGAAGTCTGTATTTTATCCAAAACAATTATGATCTCGCTCAAAAATATGGGGAGCAAGGCATGGAGAACTATAAGAAACTGGGATACAGAAGAGGCTTGGGGTTCTCCCTTCAGGATTTAGCCAATATTCATAAAAACAAAATGGAGTTGGATCAAGCGCTGGACTATTATAATCAAGCCATTGAGTTGCGAACAGAATTGGGGGACAAAAGAGGCTTATCTTTTACCTACTTCAGTCTTGGATATCTGTACAAAAGGAAAAATGATCTTAAGAATGCACTCTATTACCATGAAAAGAGTCTGCAATTGAGAAAGGAGCTGGATTATAAAGCAGGGATTGCTGGCTCCATTATGACTTTGGGAAATCTTAGCATGAGCGCTGGTCAATATAAAAAAGGGTTAGGCTATTTGAAAGAAGGTTTAGATATCGCATTGGAAGTTAACGAAGCAGAGAGTGTTTATGAGGCATATGGAGCGCTTGCGAATGGTTATGAGACCATGGGTGACTATAAGAATGCTTATTTGAATACTCAGAAATTTATTCAATACAAAGACAGTGTTTTTAACTTCGATCAAAATGAGCAATTCGCTCGGATGCAAGTAGAATACGAAACAGAAATAAAAGAGAATGAAATCCTTGAATTGAACATAGAAAAGACCAAAATATCCACACAGAGAAATTATATTCTTGGCGCAGGGGTCGGCCTCGGGATACTGGGCATTTTGGGCTTTCGATTTAACGCATTACGTCGTGATAGAAATGATAAAAAGGAATTTGCAGCCGCACTTCTATATGCTCAAGAGGAAGAAAGGAAAAGAATCGCTCGTGATCTTCATGATGGAGTTGGACAATCATTATTACTAATCAAGAAACAATTGGAGTCCACAACAACAGATGCTTTAAGTAATCAAGAATTGATTGCCTCAACACTCCATGAAGTACGCTCTATATCTCAAGACCTCCATCCTTTTCAATTAGAAAAATTTGGATTGACCACTACTCTAAAGAACATAGTCGCCAAAGTAGAACAGTCGACAGACATATTTATAAGCCATGAAATCGATGAAATAGATGGTCTTCTTCCTAAAAATTCAGAGATCAATCTTTATCGTACTATTCAAGAAACTATTAATAATATTATAAAACATTCCGAGGCAACAGCAGCAAAAATTAGCCTCCTGAAGGAAGACAAAATAATTCAAATCTCAATCCAAGATAATGGCAAGGGATTTGACCAGACGGAGCGTACAGAAAGTAGAAGTATGGGTTTGAGAACGATGAAAGAAAGAGTATCTTCCCTCGGAGGGAAATTTGAAATAGAATCAATAATATCAAAAGGTACTACTATCAGTATCACAGTACCCTATCAAAATTAGAATTATGCCGATCACAGTATTCAATGCCGATGATCATCCGATGCTCAAAAATGGCGTGAGTAATCTATTGAGGGAGACTGATGATATGCAATGGTTGGGCAGCGCAAGTGATGGTCAAGAAGCCTATGATAAAATAGTGAGTTTACAACCCGATGTCGCCATCCTTGATATAGAAATGCCTGAGATGTCAGGATTAGATACAGCACGTAAATTAATAAAGGAAGGAGGTAAAACAGAGTTTGTTTTGCTGACTCTCTTCAAAGACGAATCGTTTTTTCGGAATGCTATGAAAGAAGGCATCAAAGGATACTTACTAAAAGAAAGCTCTGAAACTGAAATTTTGGATTGTATTCGATCTGTGGATAAAGGAGTGCCATATGTTAATGCCAGTCTTACAAAGTATCTGATTCAAGATAATGCTCAGAAGGTAGATATACATGCTAAGCTTTCTGCTCATGAGATTAACATTCTTAAATTAATAGCTCGCGAAAAGACGACTAATGAAATCGCCGAAATGATGTTCATAAGCCCTAAGACTGTCGGCAACCATCGCTCTAACATCGGAAAGAAACTAAGACTATCTGGGGAGCAGAATGGCTTATTGAAGTGGGCTATAAAGCATAAAGATCTGCTATAGTCCAGTTTCAATATTGAGTAGCGACCTAAATAATTCAGGATTAGGTCAAATCTAATAGTATAGGCTTAAGGAAGAGCACTTGCTCTTGAATTCCTATTGTCGAATCCTACCAAATGGAATCAAGTTGATAATGTTCTTGCAAACGATTCTAATTGACATAATAGGGTCCAGGCCTCATTGTCTTAATCCCAAGACCCTATTTTTCAAACATTTCGGTCTATATTATTTTATTCATATAATCTATTTAGTCGTCCCTTAAAAACGCACTTTTACAAAGTGAGGCCAATATTTCAAAAATAAGTATTGATATAATTTTTGCCTAAATAATGCATGGTTAGACCTTATTAGGTTGAGCATTTTTTCAACTTGAAGCCTATTGCTGCGAGCAGCGCATTGGAGATATCTCCTGTTAAGCCTTTTAGGTAATTTTTTTGCATTCTGTGGTCATGTTTTAGATGCCCTATAATAGGTTCTATGCCTGCTCTTTTCCTAAATCGCTTTCTTTCCTTTTCGTACTTGCTTTTTCCTCTTCCCGAATCTGGAATTACAATTTGAGTCTCCTTTACTTGCTTTACTCCTCTATAGCCTCTATCAGCGATTGCTGTTTGAGGTCTATTACCGCCTGCTTTCTCTCGTACTCTCTGGCTTTACTCTAAACTGGCGCTTAGTGTTTTTGAGTCATGCGGATTCCCAGTATATGATTTAACGGAGGTGATTACTCCTGTTTTTAAGCCCTTTACAACTGATACTTTATTCCCCAATTCATATTTCTTATGAGCCTTCCCTTTCGCTATGCAGTAGACATCGAGTTCATGTAGGGAATATATTTTATTCTTATCATTTCTCTTTTGGTTCAGAACCTTTTCAAATAGACTCAGTTGTTCTTCATTATGGTCATGATCAATTTTTCGTCGCAATTCACGCACCAAAGTATGCGCGAATGTCTTTATCCGTTTCCTCGCCTTTGTAGCCTTTTTACGACGCTTTGAATGATGACCATTGTATTGATCTTTCATCAATTGCTTGAGTTCTTTTTTATAAGTTCGACGTAATCTAATTTCATTTCCCGAGGCCAACTTTCGGCACTTCTCAATAATCTTCTTTGCCAGCTTTGTATCCGTAGGATAGGTGATGTTTTTCTCTTGTACAGTGGTATCTATTAATACCTCTTTCTCTGTACTCGCTCCTTTAAATAAGGCAACGGTGTAGGAAAGAACATGCTCAAATGCAGATTCTCCAACACGCTTTCTAAAATGAACAAACTCGGAGGGATCAAAAGGCTGAGCGCTTTGGAAATATTGCTCCCCTGTGAAATACTGCCAATATGGATTCTCGATCCATCTTTCAACTACTGACTCATCACGCTCATTAAACATGCGTTTCAGCATCAGTAATCCAACAATTAACCTTGGAGGAACACTTGGCCTACCTGTTGTGGAGTACAATGGCAATAAATCTTTATAAATACCTTCC
>JBLIDB010000064.1:0-21826 GCA_047634015.1 Saprospiraceae bacterium | reverse complement strand
AGATCGAAGGGTGGCAAAAAGGAACTTTAGAACGCCTACTTCCAGAACCACAATCATTACTCTTTAACGACGCGATTGTGAATGTTAGTGAAATCTCGCATGTGAAGCTATATCATCCAGCAGCAAGTACCGTGGGTATGACATTTATGTTTTTTGGAGCCACATGGTTAGTCGCAGGAGGTACTATAGAGGGGCTTCGGCAGATCAATGCGATAGATACTCAATATGAATTTGGATGGGATACTCTTACAATAGGAGCAAGTGCTATGGCAACAGGATACCTTATACATAGATTTTTGGGTTCTACAGTGCGGAGAATTAATAGTCGAAATAGGGTAAGGGTATTAGATTTGAGACCCTAATGTATGGCCTGAATTTTTATTATTCAACATATCAAGTGCTTGCCTATAACCATCCAAACCTTGGCCCACTATCGATGACAAAGCTACATCCTTGATGTATGAGTGGTGTCTGAAAGCTTCGCGTTGATAGATATCCGAGATGTGCACCTCAATAACTGGGGTAGTGATGCTACTTATCGTATCTCTTATTGCAATCGAAGTATGGGTATATCCTCCTGGATTAAAAACAATTCCATCAAACTCGAATCCAATCTCTTGAAGCTTATCAATTAGTGCTCCTTCGTGATTGGATTGAAAGTAGTATAAGTTATTCGCTGGATATAGTTCTTTTAATTCGAATAAATACTGCTCAAAAGATCGGCTTCCATAAATTTCTGGCTGCCGGATACCAAGAAGATTTAAATTAGGACCATTAAGAATTAAGATATCCATCTGTTGAATCTTAGTTTACAACTTCGGATAAAAACTTGATGCGCACTAATTGAACTTCTTGTTCCGTGATATCGTCATCCGAAAATTCGGATACGGCATCTTCGATGGATTCGCTTTCTGCCTCTTCGAAATATTCAAATATCTCCTCAACTATGTCCTCATCGATATTATCCTCTAAGTAGTAATTGATATTAAGCTTTGTACCTGCGCCAACAATCATCTCCATTTCTAAAATGAGCGCTTCCATAGACATGTCATTGTCTTTGGCTATATCCTCGAGTGGCATTTTTCTATCGACACCTTGAATAATCGCCACTTTGGCTTTAGATTTGTTAGCTAATTGCTTGACGATAAAATCCGTAGGCCGCTCTATTTCATGTTCTTCGACATATTCTTTGATCGCCTCTATAAAAGGAGCTCCATATTTTATCGCTTTCCCTTTACTTACTCCTGATATGTTCAACATATCTTCTATCGAAATAGGGTAGTATGTTGCCATGTCTATAAGAGATGGATCCATGAATATTATCCATGGTTTAATGCCAATTTTCTTGGCTTCTGAGAGTCGGATATCTTTTAGAAGTTCTACTAACGACTGATCTAGTGCGGCTCCAGTCCCTGTCTCTGTAACAACAGCTACTTCAGAAGAATTGAACGAATAATCATGATTGATACTTATTTCAAAAGACTTCCCATTTTTCAAGAAATCCAATCCATTTTTTGTCGTCTTTACAAGACCATATAGTTCTATATCTTTTCTAATATAGCCAGCGAGCATTCCTTGTCGCATAAGAGAGTGCCAAAAGAGGCCATCATGATCACTTCCTGAACCAAAACTCTTCTTGATATCGTATTTGAAATTCTTCATTTCTTGTGTCTTACGACCTGCTAGGTACTCCACAAGAAATTTAATTCCATAATTTTCATTTAATTCCTTGATGATTCCAATGGCTTTCTTGAGTTCAGGGCCGGCTTCCATTTTTTCCTTTGGATTGCTACAATTATCACACTTCCCAGCGCAATCTTCTTTTGCAAAGGTTTCTCCAAAATAATGTAATAAGAATACACGCCGACATTGACTTGTTTCAGAATAAGCGATCACTTCCTCCATCAATTGCGCGCTCAATTCTCGTTCGGATAGTGGTTTGTCTTTTAAGAATTTTTCTAATCGTAAAATATCCTTGTGAGCATAGAATGCGATACAATTTCCTATCAGACCATCTCTACCAGCTCTTCCTGTTTCTTGATAATAATTTTCTATACTTTTCGGAATATCATAATGAATAACAAAACGGACATCAGGCTTATCAATTCCCATTCCGAAAGCAATCGTAGCAACAATTACATCACACTGTTCCATTAAGAAATCATCCTGAACCTTAGAACGCGTCTTAGCATCTAAGCCTGCATGATATGCTGCAGCATTAATTCCATTAACTTGGAGAACCTGCGCAATAGCCTCCGTAGACTTTCTCGACTGTACATATATGATCCCTGATTGTCCGGGTTGTTTTTTTATAATTTGAACGATTTCCTTTATTGTCTGCTCTTTCGTGATTTTTGGCCTCACCTCATAATACAAATTGGTGCGATTGAAAGAAGAGATAAATTCTTTCACCTCTTGCATAGCGAGGTTTTTAGAAATATCAGACTTGACCTTTGGGGTGGCGGTTGCTGTCAAAGCGATAAGAGGAATGTTACTACCTATTCCTTGTATCATTTCTCTTATTCGACGATATTCTGGGCGGAAATCATGGCCCCATTCAGATATACAGTGAGCTTCATCAACAGCCACAAATGAAACATTTGTCTCTCTAAAAAACTTTATATTTTCTTCTTTAGTTAGGGTTTCAGGTGCTACGAAAAGCATCTTGGTCTCGCCACTCATTATATCCTCTTTTACTTGTTTTATTTGCGTTTTGGAAAGGGAGCTATTTAAAAAATGGGCAACACTATCTTTCTGCCCGTATCCACGAATAGAATCGACTTGATTCTTCATAAGTGCAATTAAAGGAGAGATAATTAAAGCCGTGCCTTCAGTTATTAATGCAGGCAACTGATAGCATAAGGACTTCCCTCCTCCAGTAGGCATGATAACAAGTGTATCCTTTTTATCAAGGAGATTAAGGATGATTTCTTCTTGTCGATCTTTAAAATGATCAAAACCAAAAAAATCTTTTAGAGCATCATGAAGGGCTCCCGAGGTAATTTTCATTGCTAAGTTAATTAGTGAGGATTCAGATACGGATACTAAGTAGATAGTAGTTCAAGAGAATGTCGGAAAACTGCCTCTTCTATCCTAATAAGTTTCGAAAGTGACTCTCTCTTGGACTCTATAAATATAATAATTCTTATTGATATTTCTAATTATAATTTCTATCTAAAGATTTTCTTCCTGTACTTTATGGTCGACATACTATAATTATACGATGCGCTAAGAGCAGTGAGATTTTTCGCATAGACGAAAGTAATCATTGAAATTATAAAAACAAAATTTTCTTATCTCAAAGTAAAGTATTTAGTACCCTGTAAGAATATTGATTTCCGTGTACGATCACGGGGGAGATGGCAACGCGAATTTGGAATTTTCTGTAAGGGTTTTCCTTAAGATATTCGAAAAGAATTGAATTAATATTTTAGTTGTTTCAGGCTCAAGAATTCTTCTTTTGAGAAGAAGAGAGAATTTTATCTTAATTCTCCAAAGCTTCTTCAAATAATGCTCTAAAACTTTGTTCGGATGCCACAGAAAGATCTCTTTTCCAGTCGTCAGGACAGTCCTGCATGCTTAAAAGAGAACCTTTGGTTATGTATGGATAAATCTCGTCATAACGCTGAATAACGTTCATTTCAATTCTTCGATTAATATCTCCTCTATTGATTTGCCTAGGATCTTCCAGCCCTGACGCTGCAAGCAATTCCATGAAACTATGTATGGTCTCTTTATGATAAGCAGCTACGCGTTCTTTTTTATCACTAACTACAAGCCCCCTCATTAGATGTGGATCATTAGTTGTTACACCAACAGGACATGTATTCTTATTACACTCAAGGGCTTGGATACATCCTAATGCCATCATCATTGCTCTCGCGCTATAGCATACATCTGCTCCCAATGCTAAAGCTCGAAAAATATCAAAACCCGTAACTATTTTGCCCGCTGCGATAAGTGTGATGTGCTCTTTAATTTCAAACCCCATCAATGCATCATAAGCAAATGCGAGGCCCTCTTTAAGCGGCATACCCACACTATTGCTAAATTCTAATGGAGCAGCGCCTGTCCCACCTTCACCCCCATCAATTGATATGAAATCAGGGAATTTATTCGTGGCAACCATTGCTTTACAAATGGCTAAAAACTCACTTTTATTACCAATGCATAATTTGAAGCCCACAGGCTTACCACCTGAGAGAACTCTCAATTTTTCAATAAACTGCAAAAGTTCAGTAGGGGTCGAGAATACGGCGTGTGAAGGAGGGGATAAAACATCTTGGCCTATTGGCACCCCTCTTATTTCTGAAATTTTTTTCGTTACTTTTTTGCCAGGAAGGATGCCGCCATGACCTGGTTTTGCCCCTTGAGATAGCTTCAATTCTATCATTTTAACATTTGAAGCACTTGCTCTTTTTTGGAATTCTGAGGCGAAGAACTTTCCATCTGGTCCTCTTGAACCGAAGTATCCTGTACCTAATTGGTAGATAAGATCCCCACCATTCTTATTATGATATTCAGATATTCCACCTTCTCCTGTATTGTGCGCAAAATTTCCTATTTGGGCACCTCCATTAAGCGCCATGATAGCATTCTGGCTAAGCGAACCGTAGCTCATCGCAGATACATTCAGCAAGCTAGCATTATAAGGTTGCTTGCATTCAGGGCCTCCAATTTGAACTCGGGGTTCATGATTATGCGTATTATGCCGAGCTGCTGAGATACTATGATTCATCCATTCATAACCTGGACTATATACATCCAATTGGGTGCCAAAAGGTGCGGTATCTAAAGCTTTTTTTGCTCTCTGATAAACAATAGAGCGCCGCAATCTATTAAAAGGACGTCCTTCAGTATCTGGCTCAACAAAGTACTGGTAGATTTTAGGACGCAACCAGTCTGCTAGGTATCTACCTTGACCTACAAAGGGGAAGTTCCTTTTTATACTATGCTTTACTTGAAAGTAGTCATAGAGACCTATCCCAAAAAAGACGAGACATAAAGCCGTTATGAACCAGATCCAGGAGGCCACAAAGAATGCTAATAAACCAGTAATCAAAACCAGACCAAATAAAATAAGCAGAATCATATGTGAAGTAACTTTCGCAGTAGGCCGAAGTTAATACCAATTTCATTCTTATTGGACCTAGCTTATCTTGATCTCAGAATCTATTCCGAAGGTGCCTCATTGACGTTTGCGATAAGTCCTTCAGTTGTCATTACCCAATGCTTGTTATTATGTGGGTTTTGTTTTTTGAAATCATGCCGGTTATAAGGATTCGCACTTCCTTTCAAAATTACTTCCTGGCCTATTGGGATATGTATATCCACAGATCGATATTGACCTCTGAATCTTGACTTGCGGTCTATAGAGTAATACTCATTTATACTAATTGTATTATCTTCTATCGAAGTACTATGATTAATCAGCTGAGTGTTCCCTTGGGCCTTTCGAGGGGAACTGCCACGACTCTTGCTAGTTACATCTATTTTGAGGTTCTCATCCTCAGATGGCTGTAATCGAAAATGTATCCTATTAGAGATATATAGTTTCCCATTATCCAGTCTCGAATGTCCAAGGCGGAGAGGAATTCTACCATCGCTCATTTCAGAATCCAATGAATTTACTTGAATTATAAAGGGATTCGTCTTATCAATTGGGGCATTATGAAGTGAACTAGTTGAGCTGCCATGAAAAGCGAAGTTACGGACCCCAAATATCACAGTGGCCCCGAACACTATAAAAGATACTAACCAAGCTCCAAGAAGAATTCGTCGGATCTTTGGATCAAACTTATGATTCCACACTAGTCCAAATCCTGCGCGAGCGATAAGAATCATAGGAATCAAGCACAATGCAAGAATCCCTGCATAGTAGCCCATAAAACCGGTAATGGTGGGCTCTGGGGAAACGAGAGGGATATAGGGTACTAAGAATTGCCCTGCTATGATCATACTACCATATGAAATGACAAAAGCCCCGATTACTATCAGGGCGATTACCTTAAAGAATCTCCTTATCAAGGAAATGAAGAACTTTACTATTGATGCAATGGTGCGACCGAATGTATTGATTGATTTACTAAGAATACCTGGACTTGATGCAACTACCTTCTTTATACTTTTTTTTTAGTGCCGAAGTCTTTTGTAATCTCCGCAATAGTATCCCCGAGATTATTGAATTCGTCTTCTACTATACGGGCGATATTTGAGACATTTATCTTTTCTCCTTTCATAGAGAGTTTGTCGGCGGCAGACTTAGCCTCTGGCAGCGCAATCCAAAGGATGATATAGGCAATGACGCCAAATCCTGTGAAGAATGCTATTGCAAATGCGATCCGCATCCATACAGGATCTCCAATTCCCAGATAGGAAGAAATCCCTGAACATACACCTCCGATAATTGAAGCGTCAGGATCTCTAAAAAGTCGCTTTCCAGGCTGGAAAGAAGACTCACTATTTCCTCGACGTTGTTTCTTCTCCTTGATATCGTCCGCCTCTGGTGCCGCACCAAACTCCTCGGGAGTGCCCATGACGGATATCATCTTATCCACTTGACGCATGCTGACGATCGGCTGTCCTTGCATATGCTCATTGAAGAGTTCTGCTATTCGCGACTCTATGTCAGATATTATGTCTTCACAACCTTCAGAGCGAGAGAAGTGAGTAGAGATAGTCTTGAGGTATTTATGGAGAACTACATAGGCATCGTCATCTATTGTGAATGGATAGCCGCCTAAATTGATATTATATATTTTATTCATTGCTGTAGATTTAAAGTGGTTGCCCTAAAGGATCTTGGTTATTTAGAGGTTGTTGATTTGGTCGTTGCAGAAGTACTTTTCTTAGCTGCCGAAGGTGCTTCTTTTTGAGTTGCTTTATCCACTGCTTGATATAATTCTTGCCATGTTTCTTTAAGCCCTGTAAGAAATGATCCTCCTACTTCCGTAAGACTATAATATTTGCGTGGAGGCCCGGCACTGGATTCCTTCCATTCATATGTAAGTAGTTCAGCATTTTTTAGTCTCGATAATAAAGGATATAGTGTTCCTTCGACCACGATTAGTTTAGCTTCCTTCAGTTTCTTAATGATATCAGAAGGGTACGCCTCCTTTTGTGAGATTATGGATAGCACACATAATTCAAGAATCCCTTTTCTCATTTGCGCTTTTGTATTTTCAATCTTCATAATGCTATAGGTTGTCGGTAGGTACCGATTTTACTAATGATTCAATATTTCTCGACACTTATAAATTCAATGCCGTTTCTATTACTGACAATACAAAGATAAGCTAAACGGATAGTACTTTGCATAGCAAGGTACCAGTTAAGGCATAGTACTATATGGATGCTTGAATTAAATCGATAAACGTGTCATTAATTTCGACAATAAGCTTACTCTGCAATATTAAAGAAATGTATGTTCAAGGTTTTTAGAACTAAGCTCTTCTATAAGAGCAGGTAAAACTTGGCTCAATTTGACAATAGCCTGTGGTGAATCGTGCAGGACTATTATATCTCTTTTCCTAACATGCTTCCTTAGGCGACTAAAAAGCAGCGCCGAATCAACAGTTTGATCAAAGTCTCCTGGCATAAGCGACCATAGTATTATTTGATATAGCTTTTGAAGCTTTTCGTATTGCTTGTACGAAATTTTACCGTAAGGTGGGCGAAAGTCAAGCGTTTCCAACAAATCACAAGCGCGTTTTGTGTCATCGATATATACTTGATCCTTAGCGAGCCAACCATTGAGGTGGGTAAAGCCGTGACTTCCGATTCTATGACCCGCGGATTTAATTTCTGCTACTAGAGAAGGGTACTTAGTAGCTTGTTCTCCAAGTAAGAAAAAGGAAACTTTGAGATTTAGTTGATTGAGTAATTTAAGAAGAATGGGGGTGGACTTAGGGTGCGGCCCATCATCAAAACTCAGTAAATATTGATCTTCTTCCATTTCATCTAAGCGAAATTTGGCCTCTGGTAATATCTTATGAAATAACCTTGGAACTCTTAATGGATAAGTGCGCATTGCTGCGAAAGTAGTATCAAAGATTTATAAATTATATATCTCATGCTCCGCTGCAATCAAGGAAGCCATACATTTGCACTCTGAAATTTAAATTAGGACTACACGATGTCGAAAAATAGAGAGGTAAGAGTCAGGTTTGCACCATCGCCTACAGGCCCACTGCATATAGGAGGGGTACGGACAGCTTTGTACAATTATTTGTTTGCAAAGAAACATGGGGGAACTTTTATTCTACGAATAGAGGATACTGATCAAACGAGATACGTACAGGGTGCTGAAGCGTATATCATCGAAGCGCTCAATTGGTTAGACATGCGGCCAGAAGAAAGCGTAGAAATAGGAGGCGAATATGGCCCTTATCGCCAATCTGAGCGAAGAGATATTTATCGTGAGCATGTAGAACAACTCATAGCGAAAGGTAAGGCTTATTATGCCTTTGACACTTCAGAAGAACTGGAGGCAATGCGCGAACGCGAGCAAGCAAACGGGAAACATAGTCCTAAATATGATGCTTCGATTCGAATGACTATGAAGAATAGTCTTACGCTTTCCGAAGAAGAGGTACAAGAATATCTGAAGGCAGGAGATAATATTACTGTTAGGATGCTTATTCCTACTGATGAGGTTATTCGCTTTTCTGATGAAGTTCGTGGTGAGGTTTCATTCAATAGTAATGAACTTGATGATAAGGTGATTCTGAAGGCGGAAGGATTACCTACATATCACCTGGCCAATATTGTTGATGACTTCCATATGAAGATTAGCCATGTTATTCGGGGAGAGGAGTGGTTGTCAAGTACGGCACATCACGTACTATTGTACCGAGGTTTCGGATGGGAAGAAGAGATGCCTGTTTTTGCGCATCTGCCATTGATATTGAAACCTTCGGGTAAAGGTAAGTTGAGTAAGAGAGATGGTGCTAAGTTTGGATTTCCGGTTTTTCCGCTTGATTGGCGGGATAAGAAAGAAGATGAACTCTATACTGGATTTAGGGAGCAAGGGTATTTACCAGAAGCGGTATTGAATTTTCTAGCTTTTTTAGGTTGGAATCCAGGTACGGAGCAAGAAATATTTTCTTTAGAAGAGTTGGCTGATAGTTTTAAAATCTCGCAGATTAATAAGTCAGGAGCACAATTTAATATAGATAAAGCCAAGTGGTATAATCAGCAGTATATCATCAATGCGGATACAGATTATCTCTATTCATTACTGAAGGATGAATTAGGAGTAGGTCAACCTGCCGAGTTGGTTAAGAGCGTTATTGAGATGTTGAAGCCTAGGGTAGAGCGTTTAATAGAGTTTAAAGATCAGTCAACTTACTTCTTCGATGCTCCGACTGCGTATGAAGGCAAAATATTAAAGAAAAAATTCAAATTGGAGAATGCACCTCACTTTGAAGCTTTAGCTGTATTACTTGAGCATCAAGATATTAAGTATGCCACTGTTATGGAGACAACAATCAAGGGCTATATCCAAGAAAAAGAGTTGGGCTTTGGTGCGATACTTCCGGTATTGAGAGTGCTAATCACAGGCTCTATGCAAGGACCAGACCTTATGGAGATGATGACTTTGCTTGGTGGAGCGGAATCCGCCAAAAGAATTAGATCAGGACTTGCTTACGCAGTAAAACTTAACACAGATGGCCAAGAATCGTAAACCACAATCAGAACGGGCGGAAGTTCATGAGGAGCTTGAAGGATTTGATATTAAGATTGATGCCTTTGGCCAAATGGATCGAAATACTTCTGTTGAAAAATTGAGGGCTTTTCTGGATGAACGTACTGATGATAAGAAGGTACATAGGGGAGAGGAAGAGTAGACGGGAGTTAATTACCTAACTTTCCCTTGGATTATTTATAAAATTTAAAGTCATGCGACCTCATTTTTATTCACAATAATAAGGGCACCGATTACGCCAGGTACCCACCCACAGAGTGTCAGTAGAAAAATAATGATAAATGACCCACAGCCTTTATCGATGACGGCGAGTGGTGGAAGAAATATACAAACTATAGCTCTTAGGATATTCATGGTTCTTGCGTTTAATAGTAGCAACGGGCCAGAGACTAAGGCAGTTCGAGCCTATAGACTTACGAAGGAGAAAGTTCGACGGAAGGGTAAATATGAATTCTCCAAAGGTTATTGGATTTATGGATCTAAGCTAATTGATAAAGACAAATAGTAGTTACCCGATGTAAGTGTCTAAAACTTAGATGATATTTGCCATTGAAACAAATATCGCATTTCGATGTTTGACCATTGAAATGCGAATTTTAAACGAAATCATTAAATTTATAACATGAAAAATTTATTAATCTTATTACTTGCTCTTGGAACTGTAACTATGTTCTCATGTAAGAAAGCAAGTGGCGAGGAAGCGAAAGTCTCTGAAGCAGCGGCAGTAGCTACATCCGTTGGGCAAGATATACCGGTCAGCCTATCCTCAAGCGTAGTTAACTGGGAAGGAGCTAAGCCAACAGGAACACATACAGGAACGATCTCTCTTAGCGAAGGAGTGGTAACACTGAAAGATGGTGAAGTTGCTGGAGGTTCATTCACACTTGATATGACGAGTATTACCAATACAGATCAGGAAGGAGATATGAAAGCTGGGTTGGAAGCTCACTTAAAAGGTCTTGCAGAAGGGAAGGAGGATCACTTTTTTAATACCCCAGTTCACCCTACAGGAAAATTTGAGATTACGAAGGTGACTGAATTGAATAACGATCCTGCTGCATCTCATTTAGTATATGGAAATCTAACATTGAAGGGGATTGCAAAGGAAGTAGGTTTTAAAGCAAACGTCAAAGTAGATGGCTCTTCAGTTTCTGTAGTAACACCTCCATTTACAATAGATAGAACACAATGGGGCGTGAATTATGGTTCAAAGTCGGTATTTGACGATCTCGGAGACAAGTTTGTTAACGACGAAATAGGCTTAACGATAACATTAAATGCGTCAAAGCAAGCAATGTAAAAGACTTATTGAGAAAAGAGAATAAATTTATAAATGCTCCTATCGATTGTAGAATCGGTAGGAGCATTTGTATTTATGTTGGCGTTAAACTGACTTGGGCAACCAATCTTACTTTAAGGAGCTTATATATTGATCAAAAGTTCAGGGATTTGTCGCAAACGACATTGCGTCAGGTATAAGTTGATTTTAGAGCCACTTTTTTCTTTTGAAGTACATCACTGCTGTGAAGGCTACAAGTAGCATTATTCCTACAACTATAAAATAGCCAAAATTGCTTTTCAATTCAGGCATATTCTCAAAGTTCATCCCATATACGCCCGCGAGAAAAGAAAGTGGTACGAATACAGATGTGACCATCGTTAGAATCTTCATAATCGCATTCGTCCGGTATCCTATCTCTGAATTATAAAGATCTTGCAATCCCCCTAGCATATCACGATTAGAATCTACCATCTCGATCATTCGCGAAGAATGATCCAAAAGATGTCTTAAGAATGGGCTTAGTAGTCTTATGAATAAAGGGGTGTTCAGATTGCATAAATCGAGTGAGACTCTCTCTTAAGGGGAATACGGATTTGCGCAAATGCAAGGTTTCTTTCTTAAGAAGATGTAAACGACGCTTGATTTTTTCAGAAGGATCCGTTAGGATTTTGTTTTCGAATACTTCAATTTGCTCGTCATATTCTTGGACGAGTTCAAAATATTGATCTATAATATCATCGATCAATGCATGCGCTAAGTGATCCGCTTGTCTCTTTCGAATTCTACCGGACCCATTATGAATGCGAGCTCTACCGGCGCTCATAATATCTTCTGTATGCTCCTGAAATGAGATCACGAACCCATCGCCCAAGAAAATTGCTACATTTTATTTGTCGGCTCTCTTTGTAGATTTATTCCAATTGAGAGAATGGAGTATTATGAGAATTCCATTTTCGTATTCTTCAAATTTTGGTCTTTGGTCGACATTTGCGATATCCTCTAATACCAGAGGGTGAATTCCAAATTTTTTCCGATCTTCTCAATCAAAGCGGTATCATGCATACCACGGATGTCGTACCACTGGACATAATTGGGTTTCGAAGGATGAATATTCTCCAATGATTCGTTAGTTAATTCTTCTTCAAGAATATGAACTTCGTCATATTGCAAATAATGAATTGGAATAACTTCATCACTCTTTGTCCCAGTATAAATTATTGTTCCTGGTGCATGTCGAAACTTATTGTCAAACATTGTTTTCGCTTTAGGAATTATTTGATTTGAATCGAACTTAGAATATCCTCTCCGAGATATTTATCATCCTTATGCATATACCAAGCACGCTTTTTAGGGAGCCGTAGTTCACCTGATTGGTATTCTTCCGTTAAGAGAATATACTCCCCATCATTAGCTGATTCATCATGGTAAAAACGATATCCAATGAGTGCATAAGTTTCGGGATTGAAGTAGAAATACCAGATATCAGCTCCCACTTTTGGATCGTAAGTAGTTTTGATTTCTAAGGACTCTTGATCATTGAAAAGGACAGATTGCACTTTGTCACTTATAATCGTTCCTGGATCCTTAAGCGTCATAGGAAGATGCCATAAGTATCTATAGTAATCTTTCATTTTATGAAGACGCTCATCGTTGAGATTGTATTCTTCTATTTGTTCAATGTTCAATTTTGAGGAAGCATCTAATTTAAATTGGCTTTTATTCTTTTGCCATTTCATACTTACATGATGATTGTCGACTTCTCGATTTATAATGTATAATTCTTTTGCCAAATCAATAGTAACATCTGATTTTCGATCAGACCCATTTGGTCGGGTCTCTATAAAATGCATAGATATCTTTTCGTCCTCCAATATACCTTTCGGGTCGTGATATTGGATACTTCTATTAATCACTTCTGTCGCACTCATTTGTCCTAAGAGCATGTTGGGAAGCAGCCCACTTAGAAGACTGATTATTAGGAATGAAGTAAGTGGAATGAATGGATTTGTTCGATGCATAGGATTATTTCAATTGCCATAAAGATATACAACTATTAATGTTAGGAGATCAATTAATAGTGCCATCAAAAAGCGCAATATTCCTAAGCGACATTGTTAACTCGGAATATTTCTAAATACTTAAATATTGTAATGCTGAAAAGGTAGTATGAATTCAGAAGCGAATTACAAATACTTATTTTTAGTACGTCGGAATCGAGGGATCTATTTCTTTAGACCAGGCTGTTATACCACCCTTCAGGTTATAAAGGTTGTCAAACCCTTGTTGTTGTAATGCATTGACCGCTGCAGCACTTCGTTGACCACTACGACACATGATTACTACCTCTTTCTCGTCTTCGACTTCAGCTTGACGGGCAAGTAAATCACTTAATACGATATGTTCACCTCCGATAGTGGCAAATTCTATTTCGTGCTGCTCTCTTACGTCTATGAGCTGAAAGTCTTTACCACTCTCTTTCCATTCCTGAAGATCGTGAACTGTTATTTCTCTTATTGCTGACATTTCTTGCTTATTATTTTTTGTTCCAACACCACAAAAGTCTTCATAGTTTATCAATTCAGATATTTCTGCGGTATATGTTTTTTTAAATTTTAATGTTCGGCTGCTGCTACTCAATGCATCGAATATGAGAAGTTTCCCAATCAAGGGCTGTCCAATACCTACAATGCACTTAATTACTTCTAAAGCTTGATAAGATCCTACTATTCCAGCCATTACTCCAAGAACACCGCCGGTAGCACAGTCTGGCACTAATCCGGGCTCAGGCGGAGTGGGGAAGAGGTCCCGATAATGCGGTCCTCTAGTACCTTCTACTAAAGGATAATTAAAAACAGATACTTGACCTTCATATTGATATATAGAAGCATAAACATTAATAACATTCAGGATAACACAAGCATCATTGACTAAATATCTTGTCGGAAAATTATCGGTGCCATCGGCTACGACATCATAGTCTTTGATAATCTCAAGGGCATTTTCCGTAGTTAATCTTCCTTCATAGGTTATGATTCCTACATTTGGATTGAGCGCATGAATTCTTTGGGCGGCGGTGGAAGTTTTTGGTTGTCCTATCTGTTCTTCAGAGTATAGCACTTGACGTTGGAGATTAGATAAATCTATAATATCATCGTCTATGATACCGATATGTCCTATACCCGCCGCGGCTAAGTACAACAATAATGGTGAACCAAGTCCTCCTGCTCCTACTACTAATACTTTGGCATTCTTCAGCTTCTCTTGAGCTTTGACACCGAAGTTCGGAAGATTAAAATGCCGCGAATACCTTATTTGTTCTTCTGTGGATAGGCTCATTCCCTGATTAGTTCGTCCAGTAGGTTTAGCTATTTATTTTAGCTATTCACAAATATAGGGTCAATGTTAAGTTTAGATGGCATTTAAGAGCTAAAAGCATGCCCAATTGTTCACCGGTATCAAGGACTTAAATGTTTGAAATGAGGAAATGGTCGAATCTGATTTTTTTAATATTAAAAACACAAATATATAGCGCGCTCAGAATCAGATGTGATAGGCATAAAGCGTTGATTTATAGAATTTAATACGTTAAAATATATCGTAATATGAATGAGATGTTAATATATTCACATTCTCATTAATGTGTTATTTGAAGTGGCAAAACAGAAGCAACGTAAGAAGAAAATGACCAAGAAGGGGCAAGAACAGCGAATCAGCAAGATCGCTGCTGTCTTATTTGGGCTAATAGCCTTATACCTTACAATTGCATTCGTTTCTTACTTTTTCACTTGGAAGATAGATCAAGATGCTGTGCTACAATTATCATGGTCGATCTTATTTGATGGAAGTGTCACTGTTCATAATTGGTTAGGGAGATTAGGAGCTGTAGTATCTAACTTCTTCTTTTATTGGGGATTTGGTATTGGATCATTACTCTTTGTTCCATTCTTATTACACATCGCTTATAGTCTAATAAAACGCATCCCACTGAGACTTTCTTTGGTTTCATATCAGAAGGGCTTTTTAGGCATATGTTTCATAGCAATTCTAGCTTCCTTTGTATTTCAAAACTTTGCTTTCCCCTGGGGAGGGACATTTGGAGCCAACATTTGTTTTTGGCTTGCGAACTTTGTAGGCCAAATTGGTCTCTCTATCCTACTGATAACAAGTGTAGGGATCTGGGCCATTTGGAAATTTAATCCGGCGTTAGAGATGATCAATATTGCCACCCCAGAAGGAATGCCTAAAATACCAGGCTTTTTAAAGTTTACAACGGCTCTAAGCAATAAAAGAGAAAAGGTGTCTCGTTCAGAGACGAGAGAAGACGAAGAAGAAGATACAGATGAAGTAGCAACGCTACGACCATCAAAGAAATATGATGAGCCAATAATAGATGGTCATTTAGAATTTGAAATTGAGGCTAGCTCAAGAACCGATGCACGCACTAAGCCAAGTGCTAATGGAGGAAAGGAACGTTCGGGCGAATTACAGCTCGAGCTTCCTGATACCATGATAGGAGAGCCTTCAATAAAGCAGAATAAGCCTTTTGAAGAAATAGAGTTAGAGGAATTTGGCATCAAGCCTAATCCTAACGCAGAACGTATAGAGCAGAAGGTAGCAGATAGTAATCTCGAAATTACTCCGAAAGGGGAGAAAGTAACTCCGGATCTTCGTATTGAAGAAGAGAATGTTGAGAATATGGCTCCTTTTGATCCGACGTTGGAATTATCTCGTTATGTACCACCAACCTTGGAATTACTGGAGGAGTATAGCGATCAAAAATTTGAAATAGATCGCACCGAACTTGAAGCCAATAAAGATCAGATTATTAGATCTCTCCTTAATTTCAAAATAGAGATTGTCAAGATACGAGCGACCATAGGACCAACAGTTACACTCTATGAGATTGTACCAGCTGCCGGTATCAAAATATCCAAGATCAAAAACTTGGAAGATGATATAGCACTTAGTCTTTCAGCATTAGGGATTAGAATTATAGCACCTATCCCAGGAAAGGGAACTATAGGTATAGAGGTGCCAAATAAAAAGAAACAAGTAGTTTCCTTCAAAGAAGTGGTCCGTTCCGAGAAATTTACGAACTCTAAGATGGACCTTCCTCTTGCACTTGGAAAGACGATTAGTAACGAAGTATTTGTAGTAGATCTCGCCAAAATGCCTCACCTTCTTATAGCTGGAGCAACGGGTCAAGGTAAATCTGTAGGTATCAATACTATTATCTCTTCTATCTTATATAAGAAACATCCGAGTCAAGTCAAGTTAGTCTTGATAGATCCAAAGAAGGTCGAACTCTTTCCATACAGTAGTATCCATAAACACTTTCTAGCTTTTCTTCCTAACGAAGACGAGCCTATTGTTACGGAAACGAGTAAGGCTATCTATACATTGAATTCTCTAACGATGGAGATGGATGAGCGTTATGACCTACTGAAGAAGGCACGTGCGCGTAATTTAAAAGAGTATAATGAGAAGTTTATCGCTCGAAAACTGAATCCACTTAATGGTCATAAGTTTATGCCATTTATCGTCTTGATCATAGATGAATTTGCGGATTTGATAATGACGGCAGGTAAAGAAGTTGAATTACCGATCGCTCGGATCGCACAGTTAGCTCGTGCCGTTGGTATCCACTGTATCATTGCTACTCAGAGACCATCGGTGAATATTATTACAGGTGTTATCAAAGCGAATTTCCCAGCTCGATTAGCATTTAAGGTTACCTCGAAGATAGATTCAAGAACGATTCTGGATTCTGGAGGAGCAGATCAATTAATCGGCCGTGGCGATATGTTACTCTCTGTAGGAGGAAATATCGTCAGACTACAATGTGCATTTGTGGATACACCAGAGGTTGAAAGAATTGTAGATCATATTGGAAATCAGCAAGGATTTGCTGAACCATTCTACCTGCCAGAATATAATGGAGAGGAAGGATCAAAGGATGCGAAATCTATTAGTTTATCTGATCTTGATGAAAATTTCTGGGATGCAGCCGCGCTCATAGTTGCCAATCAGCATGGTTCTACTTCTATGCTTCAGCGTAAACTCCAATTAGGATATAACCGAGCCGGTCGTATAATGGATCAATTAGAAGCGCTCGGTATCGTAGGAGAAGGCCGAGGAAGCAAGCCTCGAGAAGTACTATACTTTACAGAAATGGAGCTCATAGAGCTAAAGGAGAAGTTGCTTAATGGAAAGATGTAAAAGACAATTCTACTTCTAAGAAGGAATTATGATTAACCTTTTCTATAATGTCTTTGGTAGTAATGCCTACTGTACGATTCTTTGTCAGCCGCTTGTTAAGTTTTAAGCCGACTAATTATAGAGGTATGGTTAAAAGGTCAGAATTATCAGTACTACTATTAGTTCTCCGAAGATCCAATAGCATATTTTTTTAGTTGTTTTGCTTCGCATATCTATGACTCTATAATATTATGGAATTGCCTTGATTTTTGATAATAGTAAGAAGCTCAAATCGCACCCATATTCTTTTCATAGGATTGCATCCATTCTGAAATTATAATATAAAATACCATATTAGCCAGGCATAACAGCCGTATTCTGCAAGGAGTAGGATCCTTTTTCTTTTGGTATATCGGGTCTGTTGATCTGCTAGGTTACAATTTCTTGATCTCATATTTAAAGGCTTGCAGCAGCAAGAATTCCTACATAGGATATTGCCACGATTACTAATAAAGAAAGTCTGAGGTAGTGGTCGGAAGATTTTGTAGAAGGTTTCATAAGTAAGTGATTTTGATTGATTGAAAAAAATATTGATTGATGCAGTGATTTATAGTGCAGTGACAAAAGCAGTTATAAGTATCGTAGCGTAAGCAGCTGATACAGTAACCAATAAAGAAAGTCTAATGTAGTGGTCGTACCTTTTTGTAGTTGTGTTCATAATATATTGATTTAGAGAGTGTTAATTGATTTGATATCCCAAAGATCGGGCAAAGTCACGCTGTCTACAACTAAGTCATACAAATGCTTGGGAAGACTCGATTTGTGAAGGAGAAAGTCGATAAAGGGTATTAGGCGATAGACGAAATAGGCGCTATTTCTAACATAACTCGAGTGTACAAGGAGAACGAAAGAAAGACTTAAAGTGCTAAAATCTTGAATTTACAACATTGTTATTCTTGGATCCGAAGCGGAAATTGAATCCGAAATATGTGTAGTAAGAATAACTCGTATCCAACTGACGATTCTGAAGGATGATATCTTGCGCTGATATATCCCCCTTGGTGATATTGATTCGATCTCCGATGTAAGATATTTCACCACCAAATTGAAGCCGCAACCCTTTGACAAGATTAAGTTCTAGCTCAGGATTCAGTGAAAGGCTAAATAAGCTGATATCCTTTAAAAACTGATCAAATTCAACATTAAATTCTATATCGCCCCATGGTTGAGTTACCTCATATTCTACATCGAGACCATGTCTCAAGAGTGATTCTTCGAGTTTATCAAAAACCGTGGCTTGGGCATAATTGTTATATATTATCCCTACGGAGTATAGGAAACTGAATCGCTGGGTACTACTCTCAGAGTAGGGGTAGATATTGTATTCTATTGCGGGTTTGAATGACCCTTCGAAATCCATATTCCCAAAAGTAGATGAGCCAACAAAAGAACGAAAACCCCATCCCCAATGAGGGCCCATACTTTCAACCCATTGGACGAATAAACCGAATCTTTCGTTCTCACTATCCACTTCCTCGCCATCAGATAAAGTAAAAGTAGATTCGTCTATATTATACCACGAGCTTAAGATTGTTTTGTTATCCGCCGTTATTCGGGAGGCGCTTGCCCTTGAGTAGAACCCTTGCTCATTGAAGCTCTTCTCACCGCTAATGTTGAGATTTAGACTAAGGTTAAAAGACCAAAAATTCCACGGATCTAATATGGTAGCAGTATCTAATTGAGTTTCTTCATAATTGACATTAAAGGATATCTGGTCAATAAGATCACTTTTCACAAGAGCGGGAAGGAGCCCTCTTTTAAATTTATTTTTGAAAATATTCATCTCTTGTAGGTCTGATATATTAGCCTCTCGGATGTATCGAATTGTATCACTTCCTAGTGATTCAAACCCTTCGTATAAATAAATAAGTTGTATTTCTCGGGCACCAGCACTTGCATTCTGAAATGTTGCAAGGATGTAGATATCTGCGTCCTGCCTATCTCTGACATAATTGATGTATTGAATTTCTTGGCGTAAAAAATTCGTAAAGCAATTCGTTTGACAATCGAGGAAGACATTGATTTTAGAATCTGGAATTTGCCCAAAAAGTGCAAAGGAGTGGCTAAGTATCAGTAGTAGAGTTATTATGCGCATCTAAAATATTAATGGGCAAAATAAACTAATGGTATACCCTAAATGTGTGTCTTTGTCTCTGTTAACATTTGGTTAATTGCTGTGGCAGGAAAAAAGTCATATATGATTTGACAAGTAAATTGGATTCACTTATTACGTAACCCAATCCATAGTGATATCAATGAGAATCTTTTTTCTAATAACCACGATGATAATTTCGAATATCGCCTTGGCTCAAATAGAGTTTGACAGTGATAGATTAAATGCTTTTAGAGATCATCTATATGAGAATGAAAAAGCATCGCTTTCTGTTACGATCAATATGAGAGGGGAGACATTTTATGAATATGCGAGGGCTCTTCGAGAGATAAAAGAGGATGTCATAATCGAAGGAGATGTCGCAAGTATCTTTAGAATTGGGTCTATAACTAAGACGTTTACTGCAACGCTCATCATGAAAGTGTTAGAAGAAGGCAAGCTTCAATTGGATGATAGATTGTCAGAATATTATCCAGACATTGAGAATGCGGAGAAGATTACTATCGAGGATATGTTTCGTCATAGAAGTGGTATTTACAATTTTACAGACAATGGGATTTATACCGCTATGCTAGCGAATGCCACGGAATCATCTAAGGTTGAGTCCACTCCAGAAAGTCATAATATCGGGAAACGGCTCTTTTGGCGATATTTCCATTATTCTCAACTCCCTGATGCTCAGGCATCAACGAGGTTCGAAAAATAAAAATATCATCCAAAATCTTCCATTTTCTGATGATCCTCACTTTCCGGAGTGGACTCAAGGTTAAAGAATTACTTGCATCACTCACATCGGATTTTGAACCTGACAGTATTTTTCCATATTCTAATTCGGGCTATATACTATTAGGCTATATTCTTGAAGATTTATACGGCAAAAAATATCAGGACCTTGTTAAAGAGAAAATAGCTGATCCTTTAGGATTGGATAGTTATGGTTTTATGACGAAAGTGAATCCAGATGAGAATGTAGTTTATTCTCAATGTCGTTTTTTTAAGGAAGAGCGAGTTTATTATATATCGATAAATCCTAAAGTGTTGTACCTTTAAGAGGTGTAAGGGGGGTATATAAAATACTCCAAAAACGAATAGTGAATATCGTATAAAACTTTTAAAAAATATCGACCATGAGTTCGAAGGAGAACAATACAATTACCGTTCAAAGGACGGTAAAAAAGAGTTCTTTACACGGAATATATTTTTCACAATTAGAAAAATTGTTGTAGTTATCATGTTGTTGAAGACTTCTTATCACCGCAAGTTGGATAAGTTTTGCAAGACACTAATGGTTGGTTAATTCAACATTAGAGAGGTTACAAAAGGCGCTTTAACTCAAGCAAGAGCGAAGCTTCACCCTTGGGCATTTATTCGATTAAACGAGGTGGCAGTTAATACTTTTTATGAAGGAGCGGAGTATCTTGAATGGAAGGGGTTACGGGTTTTAGCGGTTGATGGAAGCACTCTTAAATTACCAAGATCAAAAAGTATAATTGAAGAATTTGGTCAATATAAAACATGATGAAATAGGGAAGCAGAAGTCTGTGTAGGGAGATGCTCACTGCTTTATGATGTACTCAATCATGTGACCATAGATGCGCAAATAGGTCCATTTAAAGAAAGTGAAAGGAGCTTGTTCTTGAAGTATTTTGGACAATTAAAAAAAAGATATTTGGTATTGGGAGATCGGAATTATCCCAGTAAAGAAATGATGTTACGCATAGTAAATCAGGGGGTTCATTACTGTTTTCGGGTAAAAGAAAAAGAGAATGAAGTGGTTAGTAAGTTTGTTGTTTCTGGAGCAAAGCAGCAAATAGTATCTATCCCATTATCAAAAAAAGCTTTGAGTTTTGAAAAAGAAAAAAATCCTTCCTCAACTATAGCATGTAGATTGATAAGGATTGCACTCGAAAATGGCGATATAAAACTATTAGCCACCTCATTATTAGACGAGGAGCACTATGAATACGATCAATTTGAAGCACCTTATCATACGCGCTGGAATGTCGAGGAAGAATACAAATTACTAAAGTCAAGAATTGAAATAGAAGCCTTCTCAGGGAGAACATCAAGATCTATATAAATCTTCCATGCGAAAATATTAATGCTCATACTGTGCGCTACATTGGCTTACCCAATAGCTGAAAAAGTTAAGTAAGAATACAACAAATAAAAAACAGGCAATAAACATGACCAACAGATAAACAAAACCTCTGCAATCGGAGTAACCAAAGAAAATTTGATCTCACTAATACTAAATAAATCCTACCAACAAGGGATCGACTGCATGGATGTCATAATAGAAAATACCAGAGAAATAATTCGAAAAGGAAGAAGCAACAAGGTTAAGAAAAGAACCAAACGACTTTATCATCCCTCTTATAAACCTATAGCTTAACTAAACGACATTGAGTTTATTCTGCTATGCATGATGGTGATAAGTGGCAAGTGATTGATTATTTTACAAATT
>JBLIDB010000063.1:0-21837 GCA_047634015.1 Saprospiraceae bacterium | reverse complement strand
GGGACATCACTTACATATTTCTCTAACATCTTGCGACTGGCTACATGTATTATGAGGGGGTTCCTACTTGGTCTCCCCTTGACGCTGAATATTTTTTTAACAGCATTGACATTAAGTGCGTTAGCAGCTAAGCCATAAACTGTTTCTGTTGGTATTGCAACAACTTCGCCTTGCCTGAGTAAGTTTGTGGCCTTACTTATATCTGTACCTATTTCTGCCATTCAGTTCAAAATTGGGCCAAAAGTATATCAATTTGTAGATTGAGATTGAAGCTATTATCTTTCACCTCATGAATTTTAAGACAGATCGCCTGAATTTGAGGAAATTGGTGATAAAAGACGCTCCTTTTATCCTTACTCTCGTAAATGAACCTGGTTGGTTAGATAATATTGGTAATCGCAATATATTAAGCATCGAAGCTGCCGAGACTTATATTCGATCTGGGCCACAAGCTATGTATGAGAGATTTGGATTTGGACTTTTATTGATCCAAGATCGCTCACAAATTCACTCTTTTGGTCTTTCAGGCTTGCTCCAAAGAGATCATTTGGATGCGCCAGATCTTGGATTTGCCCTTCTTGCATCTGCCGAAGGGAATGGATATGCATTTGAGGCATCTCAGGCGATCCTAAAGCATGAATTTTCAAATAATGGAAGGGATAGAATATGGGCTTTTACAAAATCTCAAAATCTACGTTCTCAAAAATTACTGTTGAAATTGAATTTTGAAGAGTCTAAAAATGATGTTGAACAAAACTTAACTGACCTTTTGTATTTGAATAAAGGAGCTGCGTATTGATAGATGACTTAATACATAATAATCGTATCTAATCTCTTTCTTACCAATAACTTATTAATTCAGGTATGATATGATTGCTTTTTATACTTTTGCGCCTCTTTTAAAAACATAAACTAGGAAGCAATGTCAGGAAATAGAACATTTACGATGATTAAACCGGATGCTGTTAAAGGTGGACATATCGGTTCGATATTAAAAATGATTAATGATGCTGGTTTTTCCATTAAGGCAATGAAGTACAGTCATCTTTCTGCAGAGAAGGCAAGAGCCTTTTATGAAGTGCATAAAGAGCGTCCTTTCTACGGAGAATTAGTAGAATTTATGTCTTCAGGGCCTATCTTAGCTGTAATCTTACAAAAAGATAACGCTGTGGCAGATTTCAGAACACTTATCGGGGCTACAAATCCTGCGGATGCGGCAGAAGGTACCATCCGAGCACTTTATGCCACTAATATGGGAGAGAATGCAGTTCATGGATCAGATTCAGATGAAAATGCCCAGATTGAGGGAGCATTTCATTTTGCGGGAACAGAAATATTTTAATTTGTTCCAAACACATTATGACTTGTCTATTGTCATAATTCTTATTTCTATATCTAATAGTGGTAGTTTTATGACGGAATTGAGCCCATGGATAATATAGCTGAAATAAAAGAACGACTGAGAGTACCTTCTAATGTGGTCATTTTGGCTCATAGGAATCCAGATGGGGACGCCATAGGATCATCTATAGCCTTGAAGCTTTTTCTAGATCAATATGGGCAGCATTGTAAGGTCTTACTCCCTTCAGAGTACCCTAATATTTTTGAATATCTTCCTGCTCGGGAGGATATTATTATCTATGATCTGAATAGAGAAGAGGGAAAGAAGGCCTTAGAGTCAGCTGAGATTATATGTTGTCTTGACTTCAATAGTTTGGATCGAATCGATCCATTAGCAATGAATATTACGGAGTCCAAGGCTTATAAGATTTTAATAGATCATCATTTAGATCCTGAGCCATTTGCAGATTGGTATTTCTCAGATACGGAGAGTAGTTCTACTTGTGAGTTGATATATAGATTTATTGAAGCTTTAGATGCAACTGATAAGGTTACTTTGGATATGGCTACCTGTATATTTACAGGGATACTTACAGATACAGGTTCATTTAAGTATGCCACAAATCCCAATGTATATCGCATTGCATCTGAGTTGAAAAAAATCGGATTGGACGATTATGCTATAAATGATAATATTTTTAATAGTTGGACGAAGCGCCAGATGATTATATTAGGTCATGCGCTTCGAAATCGATTAGAAGTCATTCCAGAAATGTCTGCCGGAATCATCACACTTACTCAACAAGATTATCAGAAATATCATATCGGAAGAGGAGACACGGAAGGATTGGTGAATTATATTCTGATGATTAAAGGAATGAAAGTCGCTGCCTTTGTGAGGCAAATGACAAATAGTGAAATTCGACTATCGCTTAGAAGTAAAGGAGATATCTCTGTACAAAACTTAGCCAGAGATCACTTCTCAGGAGGTGGACATAAGAATGCTTCTGGAGGCTCCTCAAAATTATCACTCGCCGATACGGTCGAAAAGTTCAAAGAGGTATTGCCTCATTACCTCTAAACCGTCAGGCTTAAAAAATGAATTTCAATATCTAACAATACAAGCCGCACAATAATTAAGTGGCTATTAATATTAAAAAAATGAAACATATGTTATTAAGATTATTCTTGTTTATAGCCATTGTTGGCATGTTTTCCTGCTCTCAAGGAGGAGGAGATAAAATGCAGAAAGCTGCTGCTTCTGGTTACGAGTATGTCGTATATTATGAGGATGACGGACAACAAGCAAAAGTAGGCGACCAGTTTTACTTCAATATGGATATATTCGACGATAAGGATAGTTTGTTGCAAACCTATAGAGGTCAAAAAGTTCTTCCTTCTATGAAGATCCTTGAATTAGATGATCCTAACCGTGCGCAAAATGCAATTGTAGATGTACTTGCAGATTTATCTGTTGGAGACAGCGTAGGGCTAAGAGTTCCGATTGATTCAGTTCAAAATTTACCTCCTGGATTTGATGATGTTGAATATTTGGAATACCGTCTTGTCGCGGAAGAAATTCTCTCTCCAGCAGAGTTTGAAGTGCGAACAGCAGAACTACAAGCTGAACAAGCAGCTGAGATGGATAGACTAAAGATGGCAAGAGAGTCTGTAGTTGCACTTGCAGATAAGTCTATTAAAGATTACAAAGCAGGTAAATTGGATTTAAAAACAACTGCTCGTGGTGTGAAGTATCATATACATGAGATGGGAACAGGTATTCAGCCAGCAGCGGGTATGATGTCTGCAGTGTTGTACTATGGAGCTCTGGTAAGTGATGGAAGTCACTTTGATGATGCATTCCAGCGTGGTAGAGCGTATCCATTTAGATTGGGATCTCCGGGAGTAATAGAAGGATGGCAAGAAGTTGGGATGAATTTTCCAAAAGGAACTAAAGCTTCTGTGTTTATTCCATCTGAACTTGGGTATGGAGCTACAGGATCTCCTCCATCAATCCCAGGAGGTGCAGAACTATATTTCTATATGGAGATTGAGGATCTGTACTTATAATAGAATACACTAAAAAACCTTATTTACTCATCATTTAAACGCAAGGACAATGACGGCTGATCAGCTGACTGAACTAAAATCGCGACTGTCGGACCTGAGGGGGTATCTTTGACATCGATGAGCGACTTATTAAAATAGAAGACTTAGAAAATCAATCTCTTGACCCGGAATTTTGGTCTAATAGAGAAGGAGCTGAGGATGTCATGCGAGATTTGAAGATCCATAAAAAGTGGGTCTCTCAACTTGATAATCTTAAAGAGAAAATCGGAGATGCGGATGTGCTTTACGAATTCCAATCTATGGAAGAAGCTACAGAAGCAGAGGTTGATATTGCTTATCAAAAAGCCCTTGCCGTCCTTGATGAGGTGGAATTCAAATCCACGCTTAATAAAGACGAAGATGAGCTCTCTGTAATTTTGGAGATTAATGCAGGAGCCGGTGGTACTGAGGCATGTGATTGGGCCGAGATGCTTTATAGGATGTATGTTCTATGGGGAGAAAAGAGTGGCTATAAAGTAAAAGAACTGAACCGTGTAGCTGGAGATGTCGCAGGAGTGAGGAGTGTCGAGATAGAAATAAATGGGGACTATGGATATGGAATGCTTAAAGGTGAAAATGGAGTTCATCGTTTAGTAAGAATTAGTCCTTACAATTCCCAAGGAAAGAGAATGACTTCTTTCGCCTCGGTATTCGTTCATCCTTTGGTGGATAATAGAGTAGAAATAGAAGTCAATCCGTCTGATTTAGATTGGGATACTTTTAGAGCAAGCGGTGCAGGAGGACAACACGTTAATAAGACAGAATCTGCCGTAAGAGTAAGGCACTTACCTTCAGGAATAGTGGTAGAATGCCAAGCAGAAAGGTCTCAGCATATGAATAAGGAGAAGGCAATCCAGATGCTTAAGTCACGCTTATATGAGGCAGAACTTGAAAGACTCGCAGCTGAAAAAAGTAATGTAGAGTCTGGCAAAATGAAGAACGAATGGGGATCTCAGATTCGCTCTTATGTACTGGATGATAGAAGAATCAAGGATCATAGGACGAACCATCAAACATCCCAGACAGATGCAGTCCTCAATGGGGATTTGGATGATTTCTTAAAATCGTTTTTAATGTGGAATGGAAGATCCATTTAATAACTAATCTTACAATTGATTTACACGCTAAATGGCTGAAGAAAAAAAAGACAAGAAAATAACTAAAGCATCTTTAGATTCTGCATTTAGTATGTTTCGTTATTTGAAACCTTACAGTGGGTATTTTTATGGGGCATTAGTATTATTAGTAGTGGGAAGCCTGATAATGATGGCCATTATGGGTATTCCAGGAGAGATGCTTAATACTGCTACTGGCAAAAAATCAAGTTTACCTTTTGATCTTAATTGGGATTTGAATAAATGGGCCTTGATCATGTTTGGCCTATTAGCAGCAAGAGCATTGTTGTCTTTTGTTCAGACCATGTTATTTGCTAACGTCAGTGAAAAAGGAATGGCGGATGTTAGAAAGGACCTTTACACGCGGTTGATCTCTCAGCCGATGGATTATTTCGAACAGCATAGAGTAGGAGAATTGACAAGTCGGATTACAGCAGATGTAGAACAATTACAGTCTGTATTTTCTGTAACCTTAGCAGAGTTTATCAGACAGATTTTAATTCTTCTATTTGGAATTAGTTTTTTAGCTTACTTCATGCCACAGCTGTTCTTAGTGATGTTGATGATAATACCTGTCGTCGTTATCATGGCAATGGTATTCGGCAGATATATTAAAAAACTAAGTAAAAAGAGACAAGATCAATTGGCCAAGACCAATGTAATTGTTGATGAAACTTTTCAAAATTTCAGTATTGTAAAAGCGTTTGCCAACGAATTATTTGAAACTAAAAGGTATGGTGGTTCAGTAGATAAGATGGTAGGTATTTCACTTAGCTATGCACGTATCCGAGGATTGTTTTTTGCTTTTATAATTTTCTTGCTTTTTGGAAGTATACTTTTTATCTTATGGCGAGGAGCTCTTATGGTTCAAAGCGGTGATATGGAAGCTGGCAATCTATTGTCTTTTGTCGTCTACACTGTTATGATAGGTGGCGCTATCGCCTCTTTAGGAAGTTTATATACAACTATTGCTGGAGGTTTGGGGGCTACAGAAAGAGTCAAGGAAATGCTCGGACGCACGAGCGAACTGGATATAAACGCACCACGTACTGATCTGAAGTTAGCAGGAAATGTTGCCTTCAAAAACGTACACTTTAATTATCCGTCACGACCAGATGTTATGGTTTTAGAAGGAATCAATCTTAAAGTGAACGCGGGAGAAAAGATTGCACTTGTCGGGCAAAGCGGAAGTGGTAAGTCGACGATAGTTCGTTTGTTGATGCGGTTCTATGAATTGAATGAGGGGAGTATTCAAATAGATGGGAAAAACTTGGAAGAATATCCAGTAGGAGATTATAGACATAATCTGGGAGTTGTACCACAGGAAGTTATTTTATTTGGAGGCTCTATTAAAGAGAATTTACTCTATGGTAAACCAGACGCTACAGATTCAGAGTTAGAATCTGCAGCAAGAAAAGCTAATTGCTGGGAATTCATTTCCAAATTTCCTGATGGGTTCGAAACCTTGGTTGGAGAAAGAGGCGTCAAACTTTCAGGCGGTCAGAAACAAAGAATAGCGATAGCAAGAACGATCCTCAAAGACCCGGTGATCCTGCTCTTAGATGAAGCAACATCTTCTCTTGATGCAGAGTCAGAGAGGGTTGTTCAGGAGGCAATGGATGTGCTTATGGAAGGCAGGACATCAATTATCATAGCACATCGATTGTCTACCATTAGAGACGTGGATCGGATATATGTTATGACTGATGGTCATATTGTTGAAGAAGGCACCCATGATGAGCTTGTTGACATTGAAGATGGCTATTATCGAAAACTCGCCAAGCTTCAGTTTGACCTCGTAGAATTAGAATAGAAATTCAATCAGAGATGGATCCTCAAAGGAAAATACCTGATAATTTATCTAATAACAAAGACGTGCTTCATTCGTTACTATTCCAAAGCAAGAAATGTCGAATGGTCAGTAAAATGAGGGAAAGAATAGAATCTATACTGCTATCAATGGTTTTTTTACTTTTTTGTGCAAATACAATTGATGCCCAAAAATTTGGTTGGGGAGCAGGATTGAGGCATGATCTATATACGCATTATTCTAATCCACCTGATGATATCGCTTCGAGAAGAGCAGGAAGTGCAATTATTAATATTGGTGTGGGACCGAAACTATGGATTGGAGACGGTGATTTTTCATTCTCTCCTGAAGCGTATTTTATGTGGTCTCCATTTGCTTTAAGTTCTAAAGATTATAAGGGGATGGGTGCGTTTAGTATTCCTATTATGGCCAAATTCGAATTTTTGGGAAATTCGAATTTTAATAATGACGGCAAGTTTGGTTTTAGTATTGGAGGTGGTATTCAATATTCCAAAACAGAATTATGGGGTCTGAAGGAAGAATTTAAAGAGCAGGGAGTAAATAGAGATTTTTTTAAGACTTATATAGTTGAGGGTGATTTTGGCTTTGGGATAAGTGGATTTGATATCCATCTTTTTCTTCGCTATGGCTGGAATAAAAACATTGATGCCAGAACTTGGAATGTCGGAATAGGATATGATTTTAATATTCCTTGCTTAAAGGAGGCTACTAATTCAGAGTTCTAAATATCCTCTTTAATCCAATATGAGTAATTCTACGCTTCCTTATTCTACTATGAAGACCGATCATTCTTGTGGTCGTATCTGGCGAATTCACAGTGTTGAGGAACTAAGAGATGCAATTGAGAAGGCCTATGAGCCTATAATAGTAGGAGGTGGTAGCAATATTCTGTTTAAAGATGATATTCAGAATGATCTTATTGTAATTAGAATTCTCGGTAGATCAATTGAGAAAGAAGATAAGAGAACTGTAACCCTTTCGATCGGTGCTGGTGAAGAATGGCATCAATTTGTATTGTGGACATTAGAAAATAGCTGGGGAGGATTAGAGAATTTAAGTTTGATACCCGGCCTCTGTGGTGCTGCCCCTATGCAAAATATAGGGGCATATGGTGCAGAGCTTAAAGATGTTCTAACTTGGGTTGAAATCTTAGATCGGGATACACTCGAAATTAGGAAATTACAGGCAGAAGAATGTGAATTGGGATATCGGGATAGTATTTTTAAAAAGTCACTTCAAGAAAAAGTAATCATTACAAGCATCGGGTTACGCCTTACGAAGGAGGTGTTTTATCATATAAATACTTCATACGGTGCTATCGAGCAAGAGTTACATTCTTTAAAGATCGAAACTCCGAATATTCGAAATGTAAGTCAAGCAGTTATTAATATCAGAACTCAGAAACTTCCTGATCCTCAGGTACTACCAAATAATGGGAGCTTTTTCAAAAATCCTGTAATCAATCAAAAGGAGTTTCAAAAGTTACAGATTAAATTTCCTGACGTTCCATATTATCTTTTGCGAGATAGAAAGGTTAAAATCCCCGCAGGATGGTTAATTGATAATGCTGGATTAAAAGGAAAGAGGGAAGGAGGAGTTGGTACGCATATCAAACAGGCACTCGTAATTGTGAATTATGATTCAGCTTCTGGTAGTGAAGTAATACAATTCGCTCTTAAGGTTCAGAAAATAGTTTTTGAGAAATATGGTATCGAAATATCACCTGAGGTAAATATATATCCTACTTAGTTTCCTCTAACAAGTACAGAATTTCCTTTTGACTTCTTTCGACCTTCAAAGGATTGAATGAATGAATTCCATGACATTTGCTGATGAAGATCTTCGGCGAAATAAACCAAAATAGGATCAAATGTTTTCGCATCTTGAAATCCAGGAATCGCTTGAATCAAATCCATTTTTTCGTCTAAGAAAACAACCGTAGGATATGATAGTCTGCCATTGGTAAGTTTAGCAGCCAAAGTGTGATATCCTTTTCTACCTGATTTGACAAATTGATGATCCTCTCCACGAAAAGTGATATTCCCTTTTTGCTCAGCATCGAATTTTATAGCGATATAATTCGTATTGACATAATGAGCTATCTGAGGGTCGGCAAACGTGCTACTATCCATTTTTTTACACCAACCACACCAATCAGTGTACATATCAATAACAAATTTCTTATTTTCTTTCTCCGCCTTAGCCATTCCTTCTTCCCAAGTATACCATTTGATCCCAGTTTGGGCATTGGATATACTTGAAACGACAGACATCAAAAGAGATAAAAACAAAAGTCTTAACATCACTATTTTTTAGACACCATAAAGTAAACCTATCTCTCTCTCTTAAACAAATATGTCATCGGCCTTAAGGGTATTTTAAAATAACTTTAACCAACTTCATATTTTCATTTCTATCTCTTATAAATTATTGATTATCAGTAATCTATTATTCGCCAATTGGGTTTTCATGAACAACTTACCCTTTATTTGCGGCGCTTTAATTCCTGAAGATAGGAGCTTTGGCGTTTTGTATAGATGACATTCATCCCAGAGATTTCCATTGATAAATGAACTTAGTATGTTTTTACCTCCCTCAACCATTAGAGTATAAATGCCTTTTTCTAATAATAACTGCAAAATACGAGGTAACTGAAAGTTATCTGCTTCTACCACTAATACCTCCTTATTGCCATCGGCTACATAATCTCTGGCGCTCGTAATGATTAGTGTTGGATGATCATCACTTAGAAGACGTACATTCTTAGGAATTCTTTCATGCTGATCTAAAATGATTCTTAATGGATTTGATCCTTCAACCAATCGTGTGGTTAGCTGAGGATTATCTACTATAACGGTATTAGTACCAATCAATATTCCATCAACTAGGCTTCTACTAAGGTGTACTGAAAGTTTAGATATGGTATTGGATAACCAGACTTGCTTATTGATTTTGCCCATGTATCCATCTTTTGAGGTCGCATATTTCAATAGAATAAAAGGTCTCTTTTTAATATGTTGAGCATAAAAGGGCGCTATAAGCCTCTTGGCTTCCTCTGTGATTGCATGAATATTTACTTGGACCCCTTTAGACCTTAGCGTTTCCACACTTTTACCACTCATTTTTGGTGTTGGGTCAAGAATAGCGATACTAACATTGGGGATCTGAACTTCCAGAATCGCACCAACACAAGGAGGAGTCTTACCGTAGTGATTGCAGGGTTCTAAACTTACGTAGAGGTGCGATTGATTTAGATATTGACGATCAATCTTTTTTACATTTGCCAATGCTGCCCTTTCAGCATGTGGCCCTCCATAGTTTTGATGCCATCCTTCTCCTATTATCCTATTCTGATATGTGATAACAGCTCCTACTTGAGGATTTGACTTCACGCTCCGACCTCCAAAAGATGCTATTTTTATGCAACGACGCATCATCTGCATGTCGAAATCGGTCGTGCTCATCCCAAGTAACTTATAAGATATTTTTCAATGTGTCTGTTACATAATCTACTTCTTCTATCGTATTATGATGAGAGAAGGAGAATCGTAACGCCTTGCGATCTGACGATTGTTGGATCGCCTGAATAACATGAGAAGCATTCTCAATTCCTGAATTACAGGCACTACCTGCAGAAGCGCAAATACCATAGATGTCGAGATTCATCATTATCATTTCAGCTTTCTCCGTCTGCGGAACACTAAGATTTACGATATGAGCCAAGTAATTATCGGGACAGCCATTAAAGCTAATGTCCATATTCATCGCTTGAATATTATTTTTAAAACGCTTCACTAAATGATCAATCTGTCTCTTATAATCAGTTCTGTTTTCAATTATATTATCTAATGCCGCTGCGAGGCCTGCTATGCCATAAGTATTTTCTGTGCCGGATCTCATATTCCTTTCTTGCCCTCCTCCGACTATTAATGGTTGTACGATATTCTTATTATTTACGTACAAAAAACCTGAACCCTTCGGGCCATAGATTTTATGACCAGACCCTGAAAGGAAACTTATATTGCTTGTACTCACATCTATGTCGTGTTTTCCGACTGTTTGGACCGTGTCACAATGAAATAGTGCTCCATAGTCAGCGCAGGCATCTCCAATACTTTTAATATCTTGAATGGTACCGATTTCATTGTTGGCGTGCATGATAGATACGAGTGTTGGAATATCAGAAGTTTTAAGCTTTTCTCTTAATTCCTCAATGTCAATTCGTCCATGTTCATCTACTATGAGCATTTCTATCTTAGCCCCTTTTTCGTCCTGAACTCTTTTTATGGAATTCAACACACAAGGATGCTCCGTAGGACTTGAGATGATTTTTTTGATTCCCAGATCTCTTACCGCACCTTGGATAGCTGTGTTGTTAGATTCGGTTGCTGAAGATGTAAAGAATATTTCTCCCTGAGAAGCCTTTAGGTGATTGGCGATCCTCTTTCGTGCATCTTCGATTGTCGTGCGTGCTAATCTTCCAGCTGCATGTATGGATGATGGATTACCATAGACGGTTTCCATTGTTTTCTTCATGACATCCAAAACATTCGCTTCCAATGGTGTGGTGGCGGCATTGTCTAAATATACTTTCATGAAAAGGTATGTTTATAAGGAATTTAGTTTAATAATGAGTTTTCAATTGCTTCTTCCATTAAATCTATGATATTTTTTGTTTCTGTCATATTTGATGCTTCCACAATTAATCTAATGATAGGTTCTGTATTTGATTTTCTAAGATGCGCCCAACCTTTTTCTAAGTACACTTTGAGTCCATCTTGAGTATCGCATTCGAAATGCGAGAATTTTTGATGAACGCTTTGTAACAGTGTCTCGACATCAAGATCTGCTGTAAGGTCTATTTTTTTCTTAGTAATCGTATAGTCGGGGAATTGGCCTCTATATTGGCTTAGAGATAGTTCCTTATTTGTTAATGCTGTTAAGATCAGCGCTATTCCCACAAGGGCATCCCGCCCTGCATGAAGGGTAGGATAAATGATTCCACCATTTCCTTCACCACCAATAATTGCGTTTGTCTCTCTGATTTTTGTAACAACATTTACTTCCCCAACAGCCGCTGCTGCATATTTCTGCTTGTATTTCTCTGTAACTTCTTTAAGCGCTATTGTGGACGAGAGATTAGATACTGTATTGCCAGGAGTCTGAGATAATATCCAATCCGCAATCATGACAAGAGTGTATTCCTCGCCACAGTATTTACCATTTTCATCTATAAAAGCTAATCTATCGACATCAGGGTCAACGGACACTCCCATATCCGCCTTGTTTTCTATAACCGCCTTAGCTAAATCTCGCAGATGAATTTCTAAGGGTTCTGGGTTATGAGCAAATTCTCCAGTAATTTCTTCATTTAGAAGAATGAATTTACATCCTAAGCTTTCCAGTAATGGTGGTATAGAAATGGCTCCTGTGGAATTAATGCAATCTACCACTACAGTAAAAGGTCGAGCACGAATTGCTTGAACATTTACAGTAGAAAGTTCATGGATTTTGTTGATATGCCTTTCGATAGAATCATTGACGACAATTCTTGATCCCAAGTCATCAATTTCGGCATAGTCAAAAGCCCTTGAAGAAGCCAATTCAAGAAGTGTCGCGCCTTCTTCCGCACTAATAAATTCTCCTTTATCATTCAAGAATTTCAAGGCATTCCATTGTTTCGGATTATGGCTGGCAGTCAATATAATTCCTCCTCCAGCATTCTGGGCTGTAACTTCCATTTCGACAGTAGGAGTGGTAGAGAGTTCAGTATCGATTACTTCAATGCCCATCATAATGAGCGTTTGTATCGCCAATTCAGCAACTTGTGGGCCTGAGATCCTTCCATCTCGTCCTATTACTACTTTTTTGGGCCTACCATTCGCTATTAAAATCGTAGCATACGCACTTACAAATTCAACAATATCAATGGGGGTAAGGTTATCGCCAGTCCGTCCACCAATAGTGCCTCGCATCCCAGAAATTGATTTTATTAATGTCATTCTTATTACAACTATACTTTATGATAATTCAGCAGCAAATCTAACTACACCTTTAATAAACAACACTGCAATTTGGGCTAAATTTAAATACTACTTTTGGCACATGGACTTTTTACTACATTGGGATTATGAATTATTCCATTGGATCAATTATACGATGTATTCGGAGCTATGGGCAGATATTATGGCCGTACTAAGAAATCGGTATGTATGGGTGCCACTATATGTCACAATAATTACGTGGATAATTACCAGATATGATGTTCGATCGGCGTACTTTTTAGTTATTTATCTTTTGTTGGGAGTGATGATAACGGATATGTTATCCAGCCAGGTTTTTAAAAAGGAAATTCAACGTGTCCGGCCTTGTAATGAGCAAAATCTTGAACTCCCCGTTTATACAAATGCTCCTTGTCGTTATTCTTATAGCTTTCCTTCATCGCATGCCGCCAATCATTTTGGAATTGCCACGCTCTTGATTGGCTTATTTGACAAATTCAAGTCTCTGCCCTGGAAAGTGGTTTTATTTGTCTGGGCAGGAATAATAAGTTTTGCCCAAATTTATGTTGGTCTACATTATCCATTGGATATTATAGGTGGGGCCTTATTGGGAATCTTGGTCACGCGATTATTTTTGAGTCTTTTAACGAAAATTGGACCAACCGATGTTTTTAATGCTCATCATAGACGAGGACTAGGAACCAAATGAGTTGTTGATTTGTATCAAAAACTATAGGTTATTATTGTATGAGTTGATTGAAGAATTGGACTGTTTGGCAATAATCTACCTGACGGTAAGTAACTATTTCATTGTCAGGGCTAAGCTATTTGCGCTTCCTGCCTGCAGGACAGGCAGGTAAATATTCTTAGCTATGCAGTATAAAAAACTTAAGTAATGCTTATATCAATGGTTCGCTTGTAGACGTTTTGTTTAAATTTTAAATGAATTCAATATATGATTAGGAAGTTTGGACTTATAGGATACCCTTTATCGCATTCATTCTCTCCTGGATATTTCGCTGATAAATTTAAAAATTTGGATATTCAAGACGCTGAATATGGCCTCTATCCATTGGCAGATATTAAAGCGTTTGAGGGCTTGAAGAAATCTAAAATTCAAGGTATTAATGTTACCATACCTTATAAGGAGCAAATAATCCCCTACTTGGATGAATTGAGTCCAGCGGCAAAAGCGATTGGCGCGGTAAACGTAATAGACTTAAGGAATGATCGTCTGGTGGGTTATAATAGTGATGCCTATGGATTTCAATACTCTTTAGAACCCATATGGAAGGGTAGATCAATCCCTTCTCATGCGCTGGTTTTAGGAACCGGAGGTGCGGCCAAAGCGGTCTGGTACGTATTGGAATCATTAGGAATACAGTACAAGAAAGTCTCACGGAGCAAAGGAGACCTGACTTATGAGGAGCTTGATAAGAAAATAATGACTTCACATCAATTGATAATAAATACAACGCCTTTAGGAATGTCACCCGAGATCTACTCTTGTCCTAATATTCCTTATGAGAATATTTCTTCAAATCATATGTGTTTCGATTTGGTTTATAATCCCTCAAAAACATTATTTTTGACTAAATCTGAAAAGCAAGGAGCGAGTATTGAAAATGGTCTTAGAATGCTCGAACTTCAAGCCGAGAGATCATGGGAGATCTGGAATTCCTGATCGCTTTTGCCAGAGATAGAAAGGTTATAAGTAATAGAATGAGCCAAAATAATACTGCCGATATTCCTGATTTCTCAAATACGAGGATCGCATTCCAATCCAAAACAGATAAACAACTTATAGAAACAGCCCGATTATTCAGATTTATGAATAAAGGATGGCTTGTAGATATTGGCACAAGTATGGGGAAAGTCGCAATGAAGTTGAACCTCCCTTTCGTTAAGTCTATTATTAAGCATACTATTTTCAAGCAATTTTGCGGGGGAGTTACCTTAAGTGATTGTCAATTTACTATTGACCATCTCTATGAACATAATACACTAAGCATCCTCGATTATGGAGCAGAAGCGAAAAGTGCGGCCAAAGATCTTGACATCGCAAGAGATGAATTGTTGACCGCCATAGAATTCGCAGCTTCCAATAACTCTGTTCCAGTGGTTAGCTGTAAGTTGACCGCCTTGATTCCCAATCATGTCTTGGAGCATAAACAGTTAGGTAGTAATTTTTCGACAGAAGACAAAGAGCTTTATGCCGTCTTTTGGGAACGTATTAATATAGCAGCAGCCAGAGCGGTGGAATTAAGTGTAGGGGTTTTTATAGATGCTGAAGAAAGTTGGATGCAAACAGCAATGGATGATGTGGTTAGAGAATTAATGGCCCTTTACAATCGAGATCAATGTATTATTTATAATACCTACCAATTATATAGACAAGATAAGTTCGCACAGTTAGAATCTGATCATGAAGTCGCGAGATCAAGTGGCTATATCCTTGGGGCAAAATTAGTCAGAGGGGCCTACATGGATAAAGAACGGGAGTATGCCAAAGAGAAAGGTATAGCTTCTTTAATTCAAATAAATAAGGAAGCAACAGATAAAGATTATAACAAAGCGCTGCTTTATTGTCTTGATCATTACGAGGAAATTGGCTTGTGTAATGCCAGTCATAATCTACAAAGTGTACAACTTATGGCAGAAACGATTCATGCGAAGGAGCTGCCTCAGCATCATAAGCACCTCAATTTTTGTCAGTTACAAGGGATGAGCGATCATTTGACATTCAATCTTGCCCAAGCTGGATACAATACGGCTAAGTATGTCGTATATGGTCCGGTTAAAGATGTCACAGAATATTTAATTCGCAGAGCGGAAGAAAATACGGCCGTTACAGGAGAAATGAGTAGAGAATTGCACCTGATTGAAACAGAGTTAAAGCGAAGGAATCTATAGAATTCGTTAATTGAACGATGAACCTTTATCCCTTTTCTATTAAGCGGTTACATATGCCATCATTTCTTTATATATTCCACGCTCACCGATAATTGCCCCTGAATTTATATGGAGTGACTCTATTTTAAATGATTGTCAAAGATTAACAATTCATTTAAAAAATTATGGATAGATGAGAAACTTTATCCCATTCCCAAACGTATTATATGTACTGTTTACAACTTTTAATCCATTAAGTCAATAGCTTATTGGATTAATCCCAAAATTCAAGAAACAAATCTAATGAGGCAGCTAAAAATAACCAATAAAATAACGAACCGAGAGTCATTATCCTTAGATAAGTATCTAAATGATATAAGTAAGATCGACTTGCTTACAGGGGATGAGGAGGCGGAATTGGCTCGCGCTATACGTGCTGGGGATGAGGAAGCTTTAGAACGTATGACTAAATCAAACCTCAGGTTCGTAGTTTCAGTTTCTAAGCAGTATCAGAACCAAGGACTTTCTCTCAGTGATCTTATCAATGAAGGGAATGTTGGACTTATGAAGGCAGCGAAGAGATTTGATGAGACCAAGGGGTTTAAGTTTATATCATATGCCGTCTGGTGGATCAGACAGTCTATCCTTCAGGCTATAACTGAACATGCACGAATAGTTCGTCTTCCACTAAACAAGGTAGGTTCTTACAATAAAGTCAATGAGGCAGTAGTGACTTTTGTACAGCAATTCGAGCGAGAACCTTCTGACGAAGAGCTTGGTGAGATCTTAGAAATGAAGCCTAAGGCCGTAACCAAAATGAAGCAGAATGGAAGCCGCCATCTTTCATTTGACGCACCTGTCGGTGGAGAAGATGGAGATGCAACCATGCTAGATCTTATGACTTTTGATGTTCTTGAGAGTCCTGATACGAGTTTGATGGCGGATTCATTACGAGAAGAAGTAAAATACGGACTTTCTATGTTGTCTGCACGTGAAGTCGATGTTATTACAGCGTATTATGGATTGCGGGGCAATAATGCCATGACTCTTGAAGAAATAGGTGAATTGTATGGTCTCACAAGAGAAAGAGTTCGCCAGATAAAAGAGCGGGCAATCCGACGGTTAAGAAAGTCCGTCAACAAAGATGCTTTGAAATCTTATCTCGGATAGATAAATGCCGAGACTGCTTTTAATAGCCTTAGTCCTTGGAGGAGCACTTATCTTCATTACCAAAGTAATATTCGAATTTTGGGGAGGGATATCTGGAACGCGTTCTGCTGTATTTCGCGATATATCATTACTTCGTGGTCTTATATCAAGCTACGCCCTTGAGCCATGGAATCACAACGAGATAGATCTTATCTCTCGTAGAGCAGAGGTGAATTCTAAGAAGGAACTGACTTCAGACACAAAGTATGGGGTGTACTACTCCATTTATGAAGAACCAGTATTGGCTTTTGCAATGCGGACATATCAGCATTCGGAGAAGAAGCTTATTGTCTTCCGTTATAATAATGATGCGTATACCATGATTAAGCAGCGTGATAAGGTTACTGTTCGCAAAGGGAAAACTGAAATCGGCGTAATTACGCTGGATAAGGGTATTCAATTAGCAATCAAGGAAGATAATGTCTTTATAGATTCCCGATCTACAGCGGGGCTTCTCCCCGTCGAGCTCAATGGTGATTATTCGATGTCAGTAATAGCGCACCAAGAAGGAGATTTGGACCAATATCGTGTATTGAAAAAAGTTGATCCTCATAAAGAAGATGAAGGGGAGCTACTACTTATGGCTGTTGCCTATGCGCTTATTGATGAGCATATTTAGAAGTATTCTTGTCATGTATTAGAGTTTCGGGATTAATGTCATACTTTCATTCATATAAGTAATATCTGTTATGAGTATATTAGATGTAGCGCGTTTAGTTGTTTATAGGTTTCATCAGAAAGGATTGGAAATTTTCTTAGTTAATAGTGACATAGAAAATGATCCAGATGTATGGCGTCTACCAGATTGTGATCGTGCAAAATTTGAGAAGCAATTGGAAGAAGGCGACTTTATTGAGATTGATCTTGAGGAAGAAGGAAGGTCTGGGCAGATATATGCAGTAGAAGGAGACTGGCACACGATGCCGTCCATTCGTGGATTAATCAAGCACGATGTGAAGGTTGCCAAGTCTTTAGTAAAAGAAGCTTTGCCAGGTATTGAAAAAGGAGCTTTCTTCGCCTTTAAGGAAGGAGTAAAGCAAACTATGCCATCAGAGTATAAGGCTCTTAAGGAATTGAAAGAAATTCTAATCGACCGTAATACGGTAAGTAACATTTAAGTAGACGATTTTGGCATTATACGAAACCAATTTTCAATTCTCTGAGAATCAGACTTTCTATAGAGGAAAAGTTCGTGATGTATATTATGTAGATGACTTATTTATCTCTATCGCTTCAGATAGGATTAGTGCATTTGATTATATCTTACCACGAGCTATTCCATTTAAGGGACAGGTATTGAATCAGGTCGCAGTACACTTTTTAGAAGCTTCTAAGCACATCATTCCTAATTGGTTACAAGCCTCGCCAGATCCAAATGTTAGTATTGGTGTGAGATGTGAGCCTGTTATGATAGAGATGGTAATAAGAGGATATTTGGCCGGTCATTCGTGGAGATTATATAAGTCAGGAGAACGAGTAATATGTGGAGTTAGAATGCCAAAAGGCATGAAAGAAGGAGATAAATTTCCTACTCCTTTAGTCACACCTGCAACGAAAGCAGAAGAAGGGCACGACGAAGATATAAGCAGAGAAGACATCTTCGCCAGAGGGATTGTTGACGAGAGCATTTATACGAAGATGGAGGAAGCTACCAGAGCATTATTTGAAATGGGGCAGGAGATGGCTAATGAACAGGGATTGATCTTAGTGGATACGAAGTATGAATTCGGCACTCATAAAGGTGATTTATATTTAATGGATGAGATTCACACGCCTGATAGTTCTCGTTATTACTACAGCAAAGGATATGAGGAGAAGCAGGCTTCTGGTGCACCCCAAGAGCAGTTATCTAAGGAGTTTGTTCGTGAATGGTTGATGGAGCATGACTTCCAAGGAAAAGATGGCCAGCAAATGCCAGAGATGCCGGGTGAATTTGTAACTGCTGTTAGTGAGCGATATATTCAGTTGTATGAGTTGATCACAGGCAAGGAATTCATAAGAGGTACTACTGACAATGTCCAAGATAGGATACGTACAAACGTAGAAAGATATTTAGCTTCTTGTTGAAGGAAAGATCAACAAGAAATCAGTTTCCAAGAATTAAATAGAGACACGGGAACTAAGTGACGGCTTAATACCTTTACACTATGCTCTGCATATAGTTGTAGGGCTTATAATATTGACAAATGGGGCCGACTGGAATTGACAGGAAAGAAAGTTGGTAAGTAAGCATGTCGGAGCAGTGATGATACACTCCGTTAACAAATGATCCTCACAACCATAATTGGCGATAGAAATTTCGCTTTAGCTGCCTAATCTAGGATTAGAAGCTATTTGTGCCGCTCGATTGACTCCTAATACATATCGATGCCGCACATAAACAAACTTTAGGATAGAGGCGTGTAGTACTTCGGACACAAATCGAAATTTAGAAGATAAGCTGAGGGCCGGTTGCTTGTACACCAACCCGACGTCGAAAACTTGAGTATAAGATAAACATGTAGAAGACTCATCAGCGCTTTGTCTGGACGGGAGTTCGATTCTCCCCGGCTCCACTAAGAAAAAAGATCCCATTATTTGCTAATAATGGGATCTTCCTTTTTAATTTTTAATCAATATACACCTTCCTCACAAATTGCTTCCCCGCTACTTCTAACCTCAAGAGATATATACCACTTGAATAGTCCAAGAAAGGAAGCCTATATGTATGCGCGGGATTATTTTCGAATTTTGTTTGATATCTCCCTACAATGTCAAATACTTCTAAGGTATACTCTCTATTCACGAGTGTGACAAGTGATACTTCGAGCTGATCCGCGAATGTATGAACCTTAGCAATTCTTAATGGGTCAGGTGCTAATGGGTTACTCTCACTACAGGTATTAGAAGAAATGAGTTCGAACCTATCTGTAAATAGCGTTTCCGTCATCCTAGCTACTTGGCCCTTTGTGAAAAACACAAGACAAGCATCATCTCGAAAACTCATGAAGTTCATATCCATATCTCGGCTATCACAAGACTCAACACGGTCGCTACAAGTCCCAAAATATTCTTCAAACTGATTGGGAGTGTCTTCCACGCCATCATCATCCGTAAAGCATCCAGTTTCAGTTCCTGACAAATGATTCAGGTTGAGATAGTGTGCTATCTCATGCGTCAATGTTCTCCCGAGATTAAATGGTGAATCAAGATCTGGCCTGCGACCCAAGACCTTATGGCTAATAACAATACCATCTATCTTGTTTGGATCTTCTTCATTAGGGAAAGTAGCATCGCCCAAGAGCCCATCATCTCGCGCACCAATCCATATATTAAGATACCTTTTCGTATTCCACGGATCAGACCCACCAAGCTCCGTACTTTTAATCCTGCGTATTCCTTCTACGATTTGCCTTTGATTTCCTATGTTGATCCGAGATGTATTTGTTCTAACAATACCAATAGCAGGGCGGCCTTTGGGGTTTTTATTAGCTAAGCAAAATGAGATCCCCGGGTTTCCTAGTGCATTTTTGAATTCTGAAGGTAACAATGAGAGATCATCATTATTAGCATTATAGTCGTCGTTGAGAACTTCTAATTGAGAAAATATAAAATCATCAGAGATGTTCTGATCTTGCCTATTCCAAACGATATGAAATACAACTGGAATCTCAACACCCTCTCGGGGATATGAAAAAAAACCTGAATGAGAAGTTTCTGATACTTCTTGACTTGTATTACATCTCCGCATAGACTGACCAGAAGCCACTATATAGCAGCTGAGGAAAATCAAGAAAAGGCAGCAAGCTCTCACAAGACGGTAATAGATTTCAAGCAAATTAACCATAATGTCTTAGATCCACAAATGCATTTTGGCCCATTCTGCTGTTTTAAGTGAATATGTAGGTAAGATTCGATTCAAGTAGCACTATATATATTATAAAAATATACATATTTGCGCTTCAATCTACGGAATGCGACAATATCAAGATTTGCTACGTCATATTCTGACTCAAGGAGTTCAGAAAGGTGATAGAACTGGTACCGGAACGATAAGTTGTTTTGGGTATCAGATGCGCTTTGACTTGTTGGAAGGTTTTCCCTTGCTTACCACTAAGAAAGTCCATCTAAGATCCATTATCCATGAACTCCTTTGGTTTATAAAAGGAGAGACCAATACAGCATACTTAAAAGAAAATAAAGTCTCCATTTGGGATGGGTGGGCAGATGAGAATGGAGACCTTGGTCCAGTATATGGGAAGCAGTGGCGCAGTTGGACAGGAGCAGATGGTAGAATTCACGACCAATTAATGGACTTGATTCAGCAAATCAAAGAAAATCCAAATTCCCGTAGGCTCCTGCTAAGTGCATGGAATGTCGGAGAATTGGATCAGATGGCATTAATGCCTTGTCATTGCCTTTTCCAGTTTTACGTTGCTGATGGGAAGCTATCCTGTCAGTTATATCAACGTTCTGCAGATACATTCTTAGGGGTACCTTTTAATATTGCATCCTATGCTTTGCTAACGATGATGTTAGCACAAGTGTGTGGATTAGAGGCTGGCGACTTCATACATTCTTTTGGTGACGTGCATCTTTATAATAATCACATAGAACAAGCAGAGTTGCAATTGACGCGAGAGACGCGGGATTTGCCACTAATGAAATTGAATCAGGAAGTTAAGCATATAGAAGATTTTGAATATAAAGATTTCAAGGTTGTAGATTATGATCCACATCCACATATAAAAGCGGCTGTCTCAATTTAGTTATTTGAAATCAGTCTTAATAATAATAGGTGACACATAATATTGTAATTAATATAGTTGGTAGCTTAATTTTGCGTGAAATTATGGGCAAAAAGCTTCTGAATTTATCAGGTAACGGTGTAGATATGTCAATTCATAGAATAAAGAGTTTTTGTGTAGTTCTCCTCGCATTTCTTGCTGGAGGGCTTTATGCACAACCAACCGTTGATAACGGTAAGACCATTTTTCGTAATTATTGTGCCTCATGTCACGTAAAAGACATGAAGACCAAAGGAACGGGTCCAGCTTTAGCTGGGGTTGAAGAACGATGGGCAGATTATCCACAAGAAGATCTCTATAGTTGGATTCGGAATTCCCAAGCTCTAATTAAGACTGGTCATCCTCGTGCGAACGAGTTATGGGACGAGTATAAGTCAGTAATGACAGCTTTTCCGCAATTGACGGATGATGATGTAGCTTCAGTGCTTCTATATATTGATGATGTAGTAAATAATGTACCTGTTGCTTCAACGGGAGGAGGAAATGTTTCAGGAGAAATTAATAATCAAGGTCCAGATTATACTTGGCTATACTGGGTTTTATTTGGTTTG